>CAJMAO010000043.1 GCA_905211345.1 uncultured Prevotella sp. | reverse complement strand
GTCTTTTGCACGATGAAAGGCCACCTTTCGCAAGGCAAAAGACGGCCTTTTATAAGGGTACTGATTATCAAGCAGTTACAAAAGCCACATCATACGGCAATAAACAAGGCAAAACAGCAATGCCGACAGATGAGGAATACCTGCAATATGGGCTACGGATTTACGCCTTTACCGCGTGAGCGAGAACTTCAGGCTGAGTCCGAAGTCCTGCGTAGTCGTCGGGTAACTGCTCGACGAAAGCAGCGGCGTGTTGGTCTGGCGGTCATAATAGAAGCTCAGTGTAAGCAAGCGCGACATTGTATAATCAGCCGAGAACGACAGTTTGAAAGCCGTATTGCCGCTGCTGGCCGAACTGGTCATCGAGGCAATGTCGCGGCAGATTGACGCCTGCTTCCTGTAAGACAGGTCGAGACGGAGGTTGAGGTCGGTGTTAAATCCCGACGAACGCGACGACGAGGAGCGCGAGGTGTTCGTGCTGTTGTCGTTGTCCCGGTTGGACGAACGCACCCGCCTGCGGCGGCGTCCGCCGAACAGCTTGAAGTTGTTTATCTTATAACCCATGCCCACAACCCAGTCGTTGCTGGTGGCTTCGTTGATTTGGATACTCGTCATACTCAGGCTGAGCACGCGCGTCTTGCGGTATTCCACCTTGCATGTAAGATTGTTCTTGAACGTCATGTCTATGCCCAAGAGCGGCGAGAAAGCCTCGTTGATGCTCACGGTGCTTACGTTGTACATGCTGCTTGGCACTGGGCTGCCCGTAGTGGCGTCGTTGATGAAGCCGAGGCCGTTCATGTATTCCATGTAAGAACTGTAAGAGTTGTATGACCCTACGGCGTAGATGCTCTTGTAAGCGTGGTTGATGTTGAAGCTCTTGAACACGTCGCGGAACCACGGCAACTGCACAAGGCCGCTGTAACGCACCGTCCAGTTCGGCAGCAGACGCGCCAGCGTGGGGAAGATAGAGAGCGAATTTCCGCCCATGGATGTGTAGGCCGAGAGGAACGCCGGCACCATCACGTCGGCGCTGTACTTGCTTACGGACCCGTTGGCGGGGTCGAACTTCTGGCCGGCCAAGGCCGTCCCGGCCGGATACGTTGCGTTGGCATACTGCGCTTCGACACGGTCGCGGAAACCGTCGAGCGAGCGGCAGAACTTTTCAAACGTAGGCGAATGGTAGCCGGTAGTGGCATCGCCCATGCTCTCGAACGCGCTGCCTAGGCTTATGGTGGTCATGGTGAGCGTGCCGCTCTGAGTGGTAGGCATACCCGTGTACATGTATTGTATGCTCTTCGACTTGGTCTCGGTGCGGCTGGCGTTGAGGTCTATCTTAAGATTCTTCACCGGCTCGAGCGTCATGCGCAGCTGGAAGTCTTCCGTAAGGCTCGTAGTGGCCGGGGTGGCGATGCTGTCGGCCATAAGCAACCAGCCGCGGTCGGCCGCCTTGTTGATGTAATTATCGTCCTCGAAACCGAAAGCGAAGCCAAGCCCCGGCGACATGATGTCGCCGCTGCGCTGGCCGAACATGTCGCCAACCTCAGGCATGAAGCCGGGCAGGTACATGCTGTACTGGTTGCGGTAAGAGAAGCTGACGTTGCGAACGAGCATCAGTCCGCGGGCTATGCACTGGGCGGCCTTATACCACTTGGTCTCATCAAGAGGCGGACGCGGCGTCACGGTAAGCTTCACCGTGGTGGCCGTATCTACCTTGGAGGTTATGCGTATGCGGTTGTTATCAAGCCTCTTGTACTTCAGGCGGAAAGCCTTGCCGTCCTTGGTCTTGGCGCCTACGGTGATGCGGCGGCTGTTCTTGCCGTGGGATATGACGATAGACGTGTCGGGCAAGAGCACAATCTCTTTCTCGAAACTGCGCTTGTTCTTTGGCAGTGCCTTGCTTTCCTTGTCGTCGTCTTTCCCGCCTTTGCCTTTTGCGGCGGCGTTGCGTATGGCCCGCTGGTTGACAGTACGCGAGTTTGCGGTACGCCTCGGACGCACCGTGCGGTTGAAACGGTCGTTGGCTTTCTTCAAGAACGGTATATGATTATAAAGCCGCTCAAGGTTGAACGTGCCGTTGATGTTATACGACCGGTTCATTGTTATAGAGTTGCCGAGCGACGTTCCGTCCTCAAGTTCCGTTCCGCGAGTCCAGTTGTAAGTGGCGTTGTAAGTGGCGTCAGCGTTCACCCAGTCGAATATAGGTATGAGGTTGAGCGGCAGCTGGTAAGAAGCGTTGAACGTCTGGTTGTAATCAAGCGGCCGTCCGAAATGCTTTATGCTCGTCCACACGGAGTCTTTCCACGCCGAATACTGGTCGGGGTAAAGGTCCTTGTTCACCGGCGTGTAAGGTTCTTCTATCTCGGCGTGGGTTGCGCTGTTGAAATTCATGTGCAGGTTCTTCGTCAAGTCCCAACGTATTGAGAACTCCCTGTTCCACAGGAACTGCTCGCTGAACGTCAGCGGGAGCATGTTGCCCTCGGTGCTTTCCATGTCACGCTCCTGCAATTCGTAGTAATTGCGTATCATCTCCGTGTCGAACGTGATGTTCTGCGGCAACCAGTTAAGTCCGAAACGCTTCAGGATGTCATACCATTTGCTCTTGCTCTTTATGAGTTTACGGAACGGTTCAAACGGCTTGTAAACCGGCGTGTAACTGTAGTTCAAGGCTCCGCGCCAGTTGTCTTCCTTCTCGTAGACGGTCGTCTCGCCGCTTGTGTAACGATGGCTGTGGCTGTAGCTGAACGTAAAGTTGGCCGGGTCGTATGGCATCGGGTGGCGTTTCGTCTGTATGCCGAAGCGCACATTGGAAAGCGAGAAGTTGGTATTCTTGGTCTTTGTCACGGCTATGCGCTCCACCGAATCACGCTCGTGCTTGTCGCCGATTGCGTCGAGCGACTCGTCAAGAAGCAAGTCGGTGTCAAGCGGGTTGTACTTAGGCCGTGTCTCCTCCTGCGTTATCGAGTAATACAGTGGAGCCGTAACCTTGGCCTTGTCGGGGAAGAACCGGCCCAGCTCAATATTGGCCGTGAAGCTGTAAGTCTTGTAATTGTCCTGCGCGCGCTCGGCCACTCCGTCCTCGATGCCGCCGAAACCGTCGGTAACAATCTTTCCCGAAGCGTTAAGCGAGCCGATGTCTGACAACTGTACGTTAAGCGCGCCTTGCGCCGCCCAGCCTCCTTTATTGTTATACTCACGAAGCCTCAACTCGTTGACCCACACCTCGCCGGACTTGATTTCGCCCGAAAGGTTGCGCACGCCTATCATCATCGTCTTCACCTCGCCAAGCGTCGGATTACCTACTATGCTTATCTTATTATTAGGTTTGTCTTCATCATAAGCGCTGTATACCTGGCTGAACGAGGCCAAACCTTGCGACTTGGCTACGTTGCGCGCCTTCTTTATATCGGTGAATACGCTGAGAGGCACGTCGAGCATGTTTTCTTCAGGCCATACGGCACGCGCGTCCTCGACCGAATAACGGCTGTAAATGCCGGGAAGCGTAAGCGACAGAGGTATCTCATACTCGTAATAATTGTTCCTGTAGTCACTGCCAAGGCGGATGAACAACGCCAACTGATTGTCGGCAAGGTTAGTCGTATTCTGCTCAAAGGCATTCGCATGGATGAACATCTGCAACCGCTTATACTGACGGATGTCAAGGGTAAGGTTCTTATATACTGCCTTCGACTCGCCCGTAGAGAAGTTGTTGACAACGAAACTCAACGCCTGTTCGTTCTCTTCTGACAACTGCGGCTGCGTAGGGTCTTGTCCGCGGCTAATGCCCGGAGGCAGAATGTAGTTCACCGGAGTCTTTTCGTTGTTTTCCTCAATGTTCACCGCGCTCACTGACATGCTTCCGCTTTCGCTTGAAGTATTGCTCAACGGCTGCTCATACACACGCCATTCACCGCGCACAAGGTCTAAATTGGCGAATCGCAGCACGATAGGTTTCTTAAAAGAAGTAAGGAACATGCGCATGAAACGTATCGAAGTGAAGTCGCTGATAGAACCGACACGGTCTTCATAATCGTCAAGCGGTATGCGGAACTGGTACCATGTGGCATGGCCTCGCTGTCCGTTGCGCAGCGACGGGGAAGTCTCACGCTTGTCAACGATGTAATTCTGTCCCACGACAAAATCTTCAGGGCGCATACTTATGCGGTACTGATAGTAGTTTTCGTACTCGTTGAGGGTGTAATCTTGGTTTATATCCTCAACGTCGGGCGTGGTTTTGTAAGACGTATCATAACTTTCCGTGCGGTTGTTGCTGTCCGGCGAGTTTCCCTGCGGATTGTTTATGCGCTTATAACGGTATAAGATTGGAGCCTCGATACGGTCGAAATCAGAACCGCGGAAGTAGTGGTAATTATCATTGGCAGGGTCGTTCATTATCGAATCGAGCTGCGCCGGCGACACCTTTCCTTGTATCGAGGCAAGAAACTCTTGGTAAGGGGCGAACTCACGTTCCTCCGCATCGGTCAAGCCATTGTATCCTACGTCCTGCAACTCACGTGAACCTTCGGTCGTGGCAAAGGCGTATGTCACCGTAGGTTGCGTCGGTATCTTACCCCATTGGGTGGTGGTGAAGCTCTGCGAGCCGTCTACAGGCATGCCGCTCTCGTAAAACTTGCGGCCGTCGCGAAGTATGTCTTCGCTCACTTCGCCAAGGTTTATATACAAGTCGCCACCGTACTGGTTGGCGTCAGGCTGCTCATTTGAATAGATGAACGGGTCAAGCAGCCAAAACTCGATATATTCGATGTTGGCCGTCTCAAAGTCGCTCGTGTCGAGCCTTCTCATCATTCCGCCCCAATGTTGTTCCGGATTTTGCAGCGTTCCGTCATAATTAAGGTTAGGATTGAAGTTGTACGGGCCGCGCTCGTCAGGATAATAAGCAAGGTTAAGGATAGGAATAGTCGACGACGCACCGCTGTAGGTATTGTCGTTGCGGTTAGGGAACAATTCCCTAACATACACTTCACGTACATAATAATTACTTAATTGGTCGACATCGCTCTTTATGTGAGACGGCGTAAGCGACGAACTACGGCGTGTAAACAGCGGGTCAATGTTGTACCATGCCAGCAGCGCGCGGTTATAACCGCTCCGCAAAGTAGTCTTGTCGCTCTGTTCGGGGAACATGGAAGGCACGCTTGACAGCACCCATGAAGTAGGTGTGGACACGTCGATAGAGTTTTCAGTGTTCTCGAAGTCGTCAATGTACGACGCGTTGTCCTGCACACCCTTGGCCTGTCCGGCTATAAGCTGGGCGAACTCGCCGGTAAACGAAATCTGCGAAGGCTGCGTACAGTGCAGGAATGGCAGCTTGTCAAGCATGTTGGTGAGCCACTGGCTCTCGTGTTTCCAGTTTATGTTCAAGCCCCAAAGGGTGTTGTTAAGCGGTTCCGAACCCATTGTTACTTTCGATGTCAGCGCCTGTTCAGACAAGTGTTGTATCGTTCCGCTCAACTGGAAGTTCTTAGAAAAGTCGTACTGCCAGTTCAATCCGAAAAAAGTCTTGCGCTCCTGAGCGTAATCGGTGTTACTTTCAAGCGACACGTTGACGGTAGTTCCCGCGTCGATGATACTTTGGTTAAGTATCGTAACCTCGCCGGCCGAATAGTCAACAGTGTAGTCCGAACCTTCCGTCAGCGTCACTCCGCCTGCCGTAACGACTACAGAGCCTTGCGGAACATTGTATGCGCCGAGTGAAATGACATTAGCCAACGTACCTCGGAACTGTCCGCTTATCTGGTATTTGTTCTTTTCGGCTATCTGCTTCGCCACCGTCTTGGTCGAGTCGTACAACTCCGTATAGCTGTAACGTTCAGCTACGGCGGCCGCTATGCCGCGGTTTGTCAGCGCGGTGTACATATATTGGCCGAACGGTTCAACCTTCGGAAAGAACACACGGCCGTTACTTACCGTATAACCGTCAACATAGTCGAAATAGCCGTTGCTGTTTGCCTTGTTGTTATTGTCCAAACGGTCGGCCCCTATGAGGCGGATTATAGGCTGGTCTTTAACCTGCTGCTCCGGTATATAAGAAAGGTATACGCCTGTTGTGTCGCTCTGGTACTTCACGTCGAGGCGGAACCTGTCTTTCTCTATCGACGAAGCAAGGTAATACACGTTCTTCATCATCAGGTCCCAGTTGCCTTGCTGAGGGTTGTTGCTGGTATTCTTGAGCGACTTGACGAACAAGGCTTGGTTGACATCCTGTATGTCCGAGGCAAACTCGCCCACCTGATAAGTAACCCCGCCGTAAGTGTATTCGTAAGCTACGGCCAGCACTTGGTCGGTCTGCAACGACGTTTTCAGGGACACGTAACCCAAGGCGGAATTCACGGTGTATTCCGAACTGTTGAGCAGGCGCGCGCTTTCGAGTTTCTCGTAGTCGGCTCCGCCAACGAATCCGGGCACGGCATCGAGCACGGAACTTGTCTGGTTGATGTCACGCGCCGCCGCGTAGCTGTTCACCATTGTGCTATACTCGCTGTTGGCTGTGTTCGACGGAACAGGCTGTCCTGTCACTCCCCACATCGGGTTGCTTACCACAGAGTTTTCGCCAAGGTCGGTCAACGCCACGATGTCGCGCGAGTTGGTGGTTGTTCCGGTTTTGTTGGTGACCCATATCTCCACCCTGTTTATGGTCACTCCCGTCGTAATGTTAGGCAACCGCGACATTGCTTCGTCATATTTGTCGCGGAAATAGCGCGACAGGAAAAAGTGGCGGTTCTCCTCATAGTCTGTAACATCGAACTCGAACGGCGTAAGCTGGGTGCCGCCTTTCGACGATACGCTCTTTGATGACGACTTTTTCTGCGACACTACGGCCTGCAGCGACAACTTGCCAAACTGAAGGTCGGTGCGTATACCGAACAAGGACGAAGCCCCGTTGACCAGCGACGAATTGCTGGGAAACGACACGTTGCCGCCCTCAACGAGCTTGATTATCTCGTCTTCCTTGCCCTCGTATTTGAGTTTCAGGTTCTGCGAGTCGAAGTCGAACGTCGCGTCGGTGTTGTAGTTGAGGTTCATGTTCACCTTGTCGCCCACCTTTCCGTTGACGCTAAGGTTGATTTTCTCGTCAAAGTCCATCGTCGTCGTCTTGCGGTTGCGTATCGGTAGCGACGGGTTGTCGATGTTTTTCAGCGTGGCTCCGAAGCGTAGCTCGGCCGTACCTTGGGTTTTTATGCGCACGCCGCCAGGCCCGAATATCTTCTCGGCTGGCCCGAGGTCGAAGTGCATGTCGGCGAACGAGAACTTATCCTTGCCCCCCTCCTTTATCATTGTGTCGTTCTTCTCGCGGAAAAAACGGTCAAACTCGCGTTTCTCGCTCCATTTTCGATACTCGTCTGGCGTCATAACAATAGGTGTCGACAAGTAGCCGTCGCCCATCTTCGAGCCTATCACGTAACGGTCGAGCGAGTCATTGTACACAACTTCCTGCTTTATGTTGTCAGGGAACGACAGGTCGGCGGCGTAAGAGTCTAGGTCGTCTTGTGTCACGGGCGTTATGCGCTGTATCTTCCAGCGCGGATGCAGCAGCGAGTCAGGTATGGTGTCCTCCTCTATCATCACCATTGGCTGCGCCGTCACGCGCCTTGCGGCCGTGTCCCGGCGTGCAGTCGAGTCGCCGGCCGCCGTCTGGCGGGCGCGCTGGCGCGTCCTGTCATCCTGCCGGTAAGGCACGGACAATGCGTAGCTTGCCGCGCTTACGGCAAGCAACACCAACAGAAGTCCGTATATGTTACTTTTTATTCGCAATGCGTATGAAATGAATATCCAAGCTAAAAGTGAAAAACGGAAAGTGAAAAATCCATCTCCTGCCATGAGACATTTGGATTTTTCGTTTTTCACTTTTAACTTTTCACTTATTTTATCTGTTTCAGCGCAAGCTTCACCACCTGCTCCACAGGCAGCGAAGGCTGCTCTTTCAATATGGCGATTACCACCTTCGCCGATGGTGCCGGAGCGAAACCGAGCATCGTAAGCGCGCCTACGGCCTCGTCTTTCACCTCTTTGTCCACCTGAGGCTGTGGCTGACCGGCAGGCACGGGCTGCTCGTCGGCAATGCCGAGAACGGCAATCTTATCCTTCAAGTCTACTATTATTCGCTGGGCCGTGCGCAGGCCGATGCCCTTGACGGTCTTCAATATCTTCTCGTTGCCCGACGAAATCACGTTGCAAAGCTCGCCCGGCGTCAGCTCCGAGAGTATCATCCGCGCCGTGTTCGCGCCCACTCCAGACACCGTAATGAGCATCAGGAACATTTCCCTCTCCTCTTTCGAAGCGAAGCCGTACAGCGTGTAAGCGTCTTCACGGATGCTCTCGAACACGTACAGGCGCACGTCCTTCTTACCTTGAATGGCCGTATATGTATTAAGAGTGATGTTCAGTCCGTAACCTACTCCCGCGGTCTCAACCACAGCGTATGCCGGAGTAAGCTCGGCCAATTCTCCCCTTACATATTCTATCATGTTTGAAAAAATTAAAATTACACCTTAATTAAAACGAGCCTCAAACGTTTTTATTGCACAAAGGGTGGCTTTTTGTTGTCCAAAAGGCCGTCAAACGCAACGTAAAAGGCCGCCTTTCGCAGTGCAAAAGGCGGCCTTTTATAAAGCCGTTGATTATCAGTAAGTTGCTATATGCGTTCCAATCTTGTCGTATTAGGCTTATTATGCCCAATTAGCCTGATAGGTCAAATATGCCCGATAAGCCAGACCGGCCGCAACAAGCGCGGCATCCCGCGCATCACCAAGTAACGCTCATGCCTATGTTCAGGCTCGCATTGGAACTTAGCGGGATGAACTCCTTGCTGGTCTTGCCGAGCAAATGGTCCATGCCGATGAAGAAGTTATAGCCTTTCGGATGGATGTTCAACACCCAGCCCATGCTTGCCGTAAAGCTGTTAACGGCGAAGTTTACGCCTCCGTCGAGCCATTTCAGCGGAGTCCAGTTGGCGCTCAGTCGGCCTTCCGTCCACGTATAGGCACCCTTTATGCGGGTGCTGCTCAGCACGCCGAACGTAATCTTGCGGTAAACCGGCAGGTTGTATTCGGCTCCGAAGTTGAGCGTCGCGCCTATGCCTGTGGTGCGTCCGCCCTGATCGCCATTGTCCCTCAGGTTTACAAAGTCGGTTATCTGGTCTTCGTAACGGTCGGCTTGGTCGTCAAACGACACGCCCGCGCCGTCGTTGACGGATATGTCATGGAAGCCGTCGAACTCGAACTTGTCCGCGCGGTTCACTGCCTGCGCGTTATCGCTCCAGCTTATGAAGCCGAGGTCGAGCACCGAGGCGCTCACCCTCCAGTCCTCGTTTATCTGGTAAACGGCGCCAAGGTCGATGGCCATTCCGAAGCCTCCGAGGCCGAATCCGTCGATGTCAACATCGTCAATCTTGTCATACCCGCCCTTCTCCGGGTCGTTATACTCGTCGGTTTTCGACTCGAACTTGAAGCCCTTTACCGACACGTCGGCCGTCGCCTTGCCTGAAACCGTCCACTTGTCGTTGGCGGAAAGGTCGGCCTTTACGTCGCTCATCTTAAGGTCGGCGCGGCCCAGTCCGAACAGGAATTTCAGCTTAGCGCCTACACGCAGCTTGTCGTTTATCTGGCGGGAGTGGCCGAAAGCCAGTTCGGCATACGACATTGCGTGGGCGTTGATGTCGCCTATGTCGTAGGTTTTGTTGCCAGTGTTCTTGGCGAACTCAAACAGTTCGTAAGGCAACGACATGCCGAACGATGTCTTGGAGTTTATCTCTATGGTGTTATATCCGCCAAAAGCCTTGAAGCCGGCAGACAGTATCGCGATGCCAACGTCGCCCACAATGCGGTTGTTTCCCTTGCTGAATCCGTCGAGAGCGTCGCCCGCCGAAATGTAAGGATTCATGAAAGTTGTCATCCGCTTGCCGCTTTCATGGGGATACATAGGGTTGTGCATCACCACGTCTCCGTAGCCGAAGTTGCCGTGCAGGTTTACGTTGATGTTGCCGAGGGCCGGTATCGACACGTAGTTCTGGTCGTTGCCGAAGGCCGGGTTCATGTCGTGGCGGAACTTGTAATCGTCAGTAAAGTAGGCTGAGTTAAGCCCTTGGGCGGCCGCTCCGCCGGCCATGGCAAGCATAACGGCGGCTGCGGCATATTTTATTCGTATCAGTTTCATTGTTGTGTGATGTTTGTTGGTTTAGTTGAAGTCGCCGATTATCTTGCCCACCACTTTCACTTTAAGGTCGCGGGCTATAAGGAAATGCTTGCGCGCGTTGAGTGTCTGGCCGGTTATCGACTCGTGCCCGTCCTCCGACGCGCTGGCCTCCACCTTGAAGGCAAGGCCGTCAAGGCGCTTCAGCGCGCCCTCGCTGTTCTGCGTCAGCTTCACGTTAATGGGCGTGTACGCTGGCTCGTCTTCCTTTCCCGACGCCAGCACGGTGCCAGTTACCTCGACGGTCATGTCTGCGGAGCTGATCTCGTTGCCTTCAACGTCTACCGGCACAACGCTCAGGTTGAGGTATGCGGGCATACGGTTTTCTATCGTCGCGTCGATGTTAACGTACGCTCCTTCCGACAGGTCGAAGTCCTCAATGTCTTCGTTCCAGCCGTCAAGCGTGTCCTTATATACTATATTGGCGTTCTCGGCAAAGGCAATCGGAGCCTCGAACGAGTATTCCGGCTGCACCTCGTAGCCCTGATTGCCGAACAGGAACTCACACTCCGTAGCGGCGTCGGCCTCAACATGCGCGTCGAACGTTATGCGGTCGGGTATGCGCATGATAAGGTTCTCTATGCCGGGCACGGTCTTCACTGTAGTTCCGGGTTCGGCGTTGATGCCGTCGGCAGTGCGGCAGAGTAGCACGTTGGTTGTGCCTGAAGCCTTGATGTCAATGTCGCTTACCTCCGCTGTCTCGGTGTTGCCGTCCCTGTAGGCGGTTATCGTGGCTGAGGTTATCTTTCCGCCGAGAGGCATGTTGTTGTTTATCACAAGGTTGATAATAGGGTTATACAGGTCTACACGCACGTCGCCGTCGGTCAGGAAGTCGGGCACGCCCGTCACTTCCACCTCGCCGAAGTCCTTGATGTCAATCTCGGGGTTGAACCTTCCGCGGGCGCTCGTCATGGCTATCTCGCTTATATTGAGCGTACTGGTTATGCGCTGGCCGTCAAGTCCTTGCGCATCGGCAACGTTGGCCGTGGCCGCCACGTCTATGTTTATAGTTCCCTCGATGTTTATCTTGCCGCCACTTACAACGGCACCGCCCTGCCGGCTCTTGTTGTTTGTAATGTTAAAGCCGGTCATTGTGACAGATATGTTCAGGTTGCGGTTTGTCGGCACGTTGGTGAAACGCAGCGTATTGCCCTCTCTCGTGTGTGCCGGAGCGTTGCCGTCGACGGTAAACTCCATGAACGACGGCATCGTAACATTAAGCGTCCTTATGCTGCTTACGGCCTGCGCGAGGTTCTGCGGGAACACTACGTTGAACGTAAGGCTGCTGTTGCAACCTACGTGTGTAAGCTCTACCACCTCGTCGGGCACGTCGCCTTCATACGTGAAGGTCTGCGCTCCGCCATCGGCCGTTATCTCTACTGTCGACACTCCGGGCACAACTGGCGCGCTGATGACGATGTCGCCATGTACCGGCGTGCCGCAAGCCACGCGGATAGGGTCGATAGACGGACGCGACGGGGCAGGCTTATTGCCTTTCTGCTCGAACACGTAGTCGCCGTTCTCTTTCTCCACCACGCAGTCAGAGCCGTCAAGTTCGAGCACGTCAGCCAGCTTGATTGTGTCGGTAGAGCTCACCGGCAACGACAGTCCGTCGCCGCCGAAGCCCATTGTCGCGTCGACCTCGTTAAGGTCATAGTCGTTATCGGTACAACCAGCCAACGCGAAAGCACCCGCCAATGCGACGCACGGCAGGAACAATTTCTTGAAACGATTGTAATTCATGTTGTTGATACTAAATATTATGTGTTGATAAATGTACTGTTTGTAGAAAACAGGCAGACCCTCACCTTACACCTATTTATATATGTATAGTTATGTTGGTTACGTTTACTTTTATTTTGATGTGCAAATTTATGAAAAAGCGTTGACTGCAAAGCGCATTTAGAGTTAATGTATTTTAAATCAGCCCGTATTTAGTAAAATAACTTATAAAACCGTCAACAAATGTAAACCATGCGGTTACAATCATGGCGGCAAGCCGCATCGCCACGCCCACTACCGCACACTTTTTACGATAAAGCCCCGACTGCCGCACACCGGCAGTCGGGGCTTTGCATGAAGGATTGTCGTTACATATCAGTTGCTGTAACTTTATATATTGGTATGTTGGTTTTCACTACGCTTGCGCTTGACTGCCATGCGGCCTGCATCAGACCCTGAATGGCGGCGTGCTTATAAAGCCGTTGCAAATATATAAAGATATTTTAAAATTACCCCCCCCCGAAAGCTAAATGATGTTAATTCGTAAATTGTTGTCCGCCATGCAATAAAATCCGTAGCGGAATTTTTCGGTCGCCCATGTTTAAGTGCGCAAAATACACCACCCGCAACATTGGCAGCAGGCAGCCCGGCATTGAATACGTATGCCAGCTTTGCGGAAATCAACCATTAACAATGAAACATCAAACCGCCCTGTTGACGCGAACGGACATACACCTGAACTGCGGACTGATTGCAAAAGGGGTTCATCCGCAGTTTATGTGTATTGGCATTCGTGGTAATAGGTCCTCAAAGAGGTCCAACTATGCTTAACCGCATGTGGAGCAAAGCGGAACTTGCGG
>CAJMAO010000042.1 GCA_905211345.1 uncultured Prevotella sp. | reverse complement strand
CCGTTCTGTATGACTATGCCCTTAGCGTTGTTGTTGACGCGTTGTCCTGCGAGATTATACATGGGAGCATTTGCGTTTTCTTTTTCCACATTAACGCTGTTGATGCCTGTAGAACCACCTTCAACAAACTTAACGTAAGCAAAGTAAATACCTGCATCCTGAGAAATGCAATACAAACCAGGCTCCAAATCAACGGTATAAAGTGCAGTTTTCTCAGCCTCTGCATCCAATGCAACGGACAAAAGAGGTGTTACAGCATCTGGCTTTACTTGAGAGACCTTATCTTCTGCAGGCAGAACATAAAGTGTACGTCCTGTAGTACCAGTCCATGCACCAATAGTAAGGGTTCCAGCATTAGTTACTTCTACAAACATCTGGCGTCCGCCTGTAGAGTTTGATGCTCCGTTAGGCTCTAGTCTTGCCTTTGCAGTATAATCACCATATTCACCAACTTCTTCTGTTTTATCCGGATTAAACAAATCTATACGGTATGTTCTATCAGCTTTTGAAACAACTGTAAAAATGTCTTGAGTATAAGTTGTTTCATTCAAGAGATACTTGGAACCACTACTCAATGTTGCATTTGTGCACTGACCTGTAGCGTTTGATGCTTCATCGTAGATCTTGTTAAAATCTAAGATATAAGTCTGCTGCGCGCTTGCGCCCACTGCCATGAGAGCCACGGCCACGAGAGTAAATAATTTTTTCATAATTAATGTTGTTTTTTAAGTTAGTATTTTATATTAAATTCTTTGTTTTAGCTGTCTAAGGGCGGTACGTCGCGACTCTAAACGCCCCGATTAGTGACATTGTTTACCTGTTATGTTGCTGTTGTGGTGTTTTGCGGGCTTACTGTTTTTTAGGTATGCCGTTGCCATACAGTGGTAAAAAATACCTATTTATTATGATTGCGGGTTTCGGATAATTTTTGTTATTTTGCAATCAGAAACAAGTCATGTTGTGAATTTTAGGCAGCGTAATGCATTTTAACGTGAGCGGACAATGAAAAATAACAAGATGTATGAGGCCGACGACAAGATGATTTCGCTTATCGCCGACAATTATAACATTCTGCAAAGTCTTGGCAGGTTCGGTATAAACCTCGGCTTTGGCGACAAGACCGTGCGTGAGGTGTGTGAAGATCAAGGCGTTGACACTTACACTTTTCTTGCCGTGGTTAACTTCTCGATAAACGGTTACCGCGATTTCGACGACGGCGGACGTTTCTCCATCCCTACGTTGCTGCATTATCTGAAAGCGTCGCACGAGTATTATCTTAATTTCCAGCTGCCGTCGATACGTAAGCAGCTTGAAAGCGCGCTTGATGAGAACGACAACTTAGCACGCCTGATAATGAAACTTTATGACGAGTATGCCCACGAAATAAGGAAGCACATGCAATATGAGGAGAAGACGGTGTTTCCTTACGTTGACGGATTGCTTGAAGGACGGGCGAGCAGTGAATATGATATTGAAACCTTCTCTAAGCATCACGGGCAGATAGACGTGAAGTTGAAGGAACTGAAAAACATAATAATAAAATACTTGCCGAGCGACATCCGGCGCAACAATCAATTGACAGCCACGCTCTACAATATTTATAACAATGAGGAATGGCTTGAGAACCATTCGCTCGTAGAGGAGAGCATATTCATTCCGTCGATAAGGAAACTTGAGCAGAAGTACAAGCAGAACGACGTGAGCGCGAAGATTTCAAAGATGATAAGCCGTAACAATGATGGCAACGAGATGCTTAGCGATCGTGAGAAAGACGTGATAATAAGCCTCGTGCAGGGCATGACCAACAAGGAGATAGCCGACCACCTGTGCATATCCATCAACACGGTGATAACCCACCGCCGCAATATAGCCCGCAAGTTGCAGATACACAGTCCCGCAGGCTTGACCATTTATGCCATAGTAAATAATCTGGTTGATATTTCCTCAGTGAAGTTATGACGGCGTTAATAACGCTTTATATCGGGCGTTTGCCTTATTGTTCAGCGTTAAAAGTCCTGCCTGATAATATGGGTGGGATTTTTATTTTGAATTTGCCGTAAAGTGGTGGATATATTTCAATATCTGATATTTAAGGTGAATTGTGTGGAAAGTCTTAAAGGCGGAATAGCGGAAAGATGAACGGATTATTGTTTTTCACATCCAGCCTGTACGTAAAATATCGCTTATGGTATATGTGATAGTATCAGCCGTTTTGCGATATGCCGCATATTGGAGGGTGAAAGGCCGTCTTTTGGCTTGCAAAAGGCCGTGTTTTGCATTCCAATATGCGGCATATTATCGGCGTATCGCTAAAGGCTTGATAATTAGTCGGTTGTCGTTTTATGGAAGAATGCCTGTTGTTTGTGCTGCTACAGGCTGTGTCGCCTTGTCGCTTTTTTCGTGTAAAGATTTGCCCGTATCGGTGAAATGATGTAATTTTGCACACAGATTACAAATCAAAGAATATAAAACGATGACTCACAATTTATTGAAAGGCAAGCGCGGCATCATCTTCGGCGCGCTCAATGAAGACTCAATCGCATGGAAAGTGGCAGTGAAGGCCGTTGAAGAAGGCGCTCAGATAACGCTGAGCAATACGGCTATGGCATTGCGCATGGGCACGCTCGACGAGCTTGGCAAGAAGCTCAACGCTCCTATCATTGCCGCCGATGCCACAAGTGTGGAAGACCTTGAGAAAGTGTTTGCCGAGTCGGTGCAGTTGCTCGGGGGTAAGATTGACTTCGTGCTCCATTCCATAGGCATGAGTCCTAACGTGCGCAAGCACCGCACATACGACGACCTTGACTATAATTATCTGCAAAAGACGCTCGACATATCAGCCATTTCGTTCCACAAGATGTTGCAGGTGGCCAAGAAACAGGACGCAATTGCCGAGTATGGTTCAGTAGTAGCGTTGACTTACGTTGCAGCCCAGCGTACGTTCTTCGGTTACAACGACATGGCTGACGCAAAGAGTATGCTTGAAAGCATTGCCCGTAGCTTCGGCTATATTTACGGCCGTGAGAAGCACGTGCGTATCAACTGCATATCACAGTCGCCTACGCCTACAACGGCGGGCAAGGGCATTAAGGACATGGACAACCTTATGGATTTCGCCAACAAGATGTCGCCGCTGGGCAACGCCACGGCCGATGACTGCGCCGACTATTGCGTGATGATGTTCTCAGACTTCACACGCAAGGTGACGATGCAGACGCTTTACCACGACGGCGGCTTCTCGTCGATGGGTATGAGCTTGCGTGCTATGAACCAGTATGCCAAGGATCTCGCTCCGTATGAGGACGAAAACGGAAAGATTATCTACGGATAAACGTCTTATGTAATTAAGAATCAAGAGTTAAGAATTAAGAAAATATGCTTTGCTGGCAATCAAAAAAGGTGTTTTTCTTAATTCTTAACTCTTGATTTTTTAACTTTCTTAGTATTATGAAAACACTTGTAACCGTATCTGTTTTATTGTCGATGTTGATGCCATGTATGGCTGACGGCGTGGCGGATGTTAGTTTGTTCCCGTCAAAGGGAGCTGCGGGTGTCAATCCTGATACGCATTTTGTATTATCTTTCAACGATGTTCCTGTTATAGGAAAGTCTGGTAAGATAAGAGTGTTTGATTCTGTTTCAGGTGAGCTGGTCGACAGTCTGGATATGAGCATACCTGCCGGTCCGACGAAACGGCGCGCATACGGACCGGACTGCGATTATACGAAAGTGCCTTATGATTACAGTCGTGAATACATGCCGACCAACCGCGACACTCGTCCAGGTACGCCGTCGGGTACCGCAGAACCGACACCGCACGACTATCAGTTGAACATCATCGGCGGATTTACCGACGCATTTCATTTTTATCCGATAATAGTTCATGGTACAACGGCCACCGTCTACTTGCATAATAACATGCTGGATTACCGCCATTCATATTATGTGACAATCGATGACGGCGTGTTAAATTTGCCTGACGGTAGCTTTCGTGGTATATCGAAAGCTGACGGGTGGATCTTTACGACAAAAAGTTCCGCCCCGGTAAGTACTGATACATTGATAGTAGACTCGTCGGGCAAGGGCGATTTCAGTACTGTGCAGGGAGCTTTTGATTTTATTCCTGATTTTTCAGAGAAGCCAACCGTCATAATCGTAAAGCCCGGTGATTACGAGGAATTGGTATACGTGCGCAATAAGTCGAACGTTAAAGTGAAAGGTTCGGGTATGGATTGCACAAAAGTGCACTATGCAAATAATGAGGTTTTTAACCCTCATCCGCTTACAGTAAAGACAAACGAATGGCCTGGCACGTTTCCGTCGCGCCGTGCGGCGTTCATGCTAGACAACTGTCGTGATATAATAATGGAAGACATAACGGTGGCAACCGACCTTAAAGGACAAGCCGAAGGATTGTTGGTAAACGGCGAACGCATAGCCTTGTACAGGGTTCATATTATAGGCTCGGGTGATGCCTTGCAATCTAATGGGACGGTATACATGGAGTCATGTGAGCTTGACGGCGACGGCGATACGGTGCTTGGGCGTGGCAGTTTGTTCATGTATAAGAGCAATTTGCGCAACAACGGCGGTCCGTTCACTTGGGTGCGCAATACAAATGGCAATCATGGTGACGTGTTTGTAGAGTGTACTTTTTCAACCAATAATAGCCGTTTGGCTGATTTTGGACGAACGCCAACCAACCATGGTACGTCCTATCCTTATGCTGAGGTTGTGCTGATAGACTGTAAGACACGGAATATCAAGCAGGAAGGCTGGGGAGAAATAGGTGAGAAAACAGCCCGAATGTATGAGTATAACACATGTGACATGGTGACGGGCGAGCCTGTTGACACGTCGAAACGTCATCCGTATTCGCGCCGTTTGGATAAAGTTACTGATGCAGAACTAATAAAAAATTATCGTAATCCGGCTTTTGTGTTGAAAGGATGGAGTCCTTCGTCAGACTTGGATTAACTCTTAAATGTAGATAAAATCAGTGATTAAAACAACGGCAACTTGATAACCAATTATCAAGTTGCCGTTGTTTTAAAATTATTTTTCAGTTCATCCCATGTGTCACGAAAAGCCGGCATGTTAGGAAAGATTATGTTTGCTCCTTCATCGGCTAGCGTTTTGTCTGGCAGAGGGCCTGTGTTTACTGCGATTGTAAATATATTTGCGGCCACTCCTGCACGTACGCCGAGTGGCGCGTTTTCAACAACGATGCCTTCATTGGGGTGTACACCTGCTTTAGCAAGTCCTGTCAGATATGGCTCAGGGTCGGGTTTCCCATGTTTTACGTCAAAACTTGTGACGACAAGATTTTTGTCGATAAGGCCGTGAAATTCTTTTTCAAGTCTGTCTAGCAGGCTCCTTTGTCCGCTTCCTGTCACTATCACGATTTTCAGTCCGTCGGCTTTTATCTTACGCATAAGTTCTTCCACGCCTTCCATCTTTTGTGCTTTAGGACATGTACGGAATATTTCGGCTTTTGTTTCATACATCTTGGCTGCTTCCTCGTCTGTAAGTTCCTTGCCCCATTGGCGGCGTGCTAAAAGTTTGATAGTTTCCACCCCGCGCATACCTTCATACGTATAGGCTTCTTCGGGAGCCATGTCAATGCCGAATTTGGCCATCGATTCGTGCCAGCTCCGTGCATGGTAAGGCATACTGTTGTATAAGACTCCATCCATGTCAAAAAGCACGGCTTTGGGTGTCCATGCCTCAAAGCCGTGCTTTTTCAGATATATGTTTATCTCGTTTTTAAACATCTATTATTGCTATTATATGTTTGGGCTGTTTACGTTTTTGTGGTATTATTTGGAATATTATAGCTTAATGACTTAAAAAACGTAAACAATGATGCTCCTCATGCTTATTTCTCCTTGGCCAGCCTTTCCTTTATGGCTTTGCTGTCAGCTTCGTATCCGGGTTTGTCGAGCAGTGCGAACATGTTCTTTTTGTATGCTTCTACACCCGGTTGGTTGAACGGATTTACACCTAGAATGTTTCCACTGATGCCGCAAGCTTTCTCGAAGAAATATATAAGTTGGCCGATGTAATATTCGTTCAGAGCCGGAACGCTGATACGGATATTAGGTACGCCGCCGTCAACATGTGCAAGACGTGTGCCTAGTTCTGCCATTTTGTTAACCTCGTCTACACGTTTGCCAGCAAGGAAGTTCAGGCCGTCGAGGTTTTCCTCATCGTTGGGGAACAACAATTCACGGTTAGGCTTCTCTATGCTGATTACAGTTTCGTAGATGGTTCGTTCGCCTTGCTGTATCCATTGGCCCATAGAGTGCAGGTCGGTAGTAAAGTCGCATGACGCGGGGAATATGCCCTTGCCGTCTTTTCCTTCGCTTTCGCCATACAACTGCTTCCACCATTCACTCATAAAGTGCAGCTTTGGCTGGTAGTTCACCATTATTTCGATTTTCTTTCCGGCTTGTTCGTAGAGTCCGTTGCGTACTGCTGCGTATACGGCTGCAGGGTTCTCCTCGTATGCTACATCGCTTCCACATGCCTTTTCCATGTCGGCAGCTCCGGCGACAAGTTGCTTGATATCGAATCCGGCACAAGCTATCGGTAACAAACCTACCGGGGTCAATACTGAGAAACGACCGCCTACATTGTCAGGAATGACGAAAGTCTTATAACCTTCTTTGTCTGCTGCAGCGCGTGCCGCACCTTTCTTGGCATCTGTAACAGCAACGATAACTTTCTTTGCATCTTCTTTACCGCGCTGTTCTTCGCATTGTTTCTTCAACAAACGGAATGTGAGTGCCGTCTCGGTAGTTGTTCCTGATTTGGATATATTGATAACTCCGAACTTTTTGTCTTTCAGATATTCAGTGAGTTCCGATAGATAGTCTTCGCCTATATTATTACCGGCGAACAGGATTGTCGGGTTCTTTTTGTCATTTACAAGCCAAGCGAACGAATTGCCGAGAGCTTCGATAACGGCGCGCGCTCCTAAATAGCTTCCGCCTATTCCTGCAACTACCACAGCTTCGCAGTTCTCTCGCAATACGTCGGCACATGCTTGTATCTCCTGTAGGAAGTCAGGAGTTATTGATGACGGCAGGTGCAACCAGCCAAGGAAATCGTTACCCGGACAGGTCCCGTTTTCGAGAGCTTCTTGAGCGGCTTTTACTTTCGGTTCATAAGCCTTTACAGTTCCTTCTGCGAGAAACTGTGTGGCTTTTGTTACGTCTAATGCGATATTTTTCATTTGTTTGTTGGTATTATGATTCTTATCTGAAAGAATCGGTTAATAATTTAATCTCAATCTGTGGTGAAATCCGTTCGTACAAAATGTTGTAAACGGCATCAAGAATCGGCATGTTTACATGCCAATGGCGGTTAAGTTCTTTCATGCATTTGGTTCCGAAATAACCTTCTGCAATCATTTCCATTTCAATTTGCGCGCTTTTTATACTGTATCCTTTACCTATCATCGTACCGAAAGTGCGGTTGCGAGAAAAGTTAGAATAGCCGGTAACCAGCAAATCGCCAAGATAAACGGAGTCTGTGATATTTCTGTCAAGTGGATATACCGACTTAAGAAAACGTGACATCTCCTGTACGGCATTGGCCATCAGCACTGCCATAAAGTTATCGCCGTATTTCAGTCCGTTGCAAATGCCTGCGGCTATGGCATAGACGTTCTTTAAAACCGAGGCATATTCTATACCTACAACATCGCTGCTGGTTTTGGCTTTGATATAATTGCAGGCAACTAGATCAGAGAAAGCCTGAGCCTTGTTGCGGTCGCTACATGCTATCGTAAGATAAGACAACCGTTCAAGTGCCACTTCTTCAGCATGTGACGGACCGCCAAGACAGGCAAGGTTTTCATACGGAACGTCATACACTTGGTGAAAATATTCGGAACATATTAGGTTCTCGTCCGGTACGATACCTTTGATGGCAGTCACTACGAACTTGTCTTTTATACGGGTCTTTAACCGTTTTAAGTGGTTTTTTATGTATGCTGAAGGTGTGACGAAAATAAGTGTATCGTAAGCCTGCACTATCTTGTTGATGTCGTTGAAAAACTCTATCTCATCGATATTGAAGTGCACGCTTGTCAAATAAGCAGGATTGTGACCGAGTCTTTTGAAGTCTTCTATGCGGTCGTCGCGGCGCATATACCACCCGATATGGTGTGTATGCTCCACTACAATCTTGGCGATTGCCGTAGCCCAGCTGCCTCCGCCGATAATTGCTATTCTTCCGCAGTCGTACATTTTATTAGAAATTAAATACCCATCCCAACCCTTCCAAAGGGAGGGAGCTTGATTACCATCCGTCTAAAAAACAGACAATACCATATTCACATCAACATTTAGCAAGTCGAATGACTTTAGTTCTCTCTGCCGCTTGATGCCAAAATTTGCATTTTAAGTCCCTTCCTTTGGGAGGGTTAGGGTGGGTGTTTATTTATTCGCCGCCTCAATCCACTTGGCAAATTCGTCAACCTTCGGGTTGTCGTAGCCAAGTTTGTATTTTTTGTTTATTCCGCAAGCGTCCATTTGCAGCTTTTGCGGGTTGACATCCTTGATGTCGGATACCAAGTAATAGCCGCATTTGTTGAGCACAGGCACCCATTCCTCTGGCACGCCAATGGCTTTCCATTCGTCAGCGCTGCTTTTCGGGGCTTTCTTTTCCGGACGCATCTGTGGGAAGAACAGCACCTCTTGTATGTACGTCTTGCCCGTCATAAGCATCACGAGGCGGTCGATGCCTATACCGATACCGCTTGTAGGCGGCATACCGTATTGCAGCGCGCGCAGGAAGTCCTGGTCAATAATCATCGCCTCGTCATCGCCCTTGTCGGCCAGTCTCATCTGTTCCTTGAAGCGTTCCTCCTGGTCGATAGGGTCGTTAAGCTCAGAATATGCGTTGGCAAGCTCCTTTCCGTTGACCATAAGCTCGAAGCGTTCGGTCAGCCCGGGCTTAGAGCGGTGCATCTTAGTGAGCGGCGACATCTCTACGGGGTAGTCCGTGATGAACGTAGGCTGGATGAAAGTGCCCTCGCAGAACTCCCCGAAAATCTCGTCGATGAGCTTTCCCTTGCCCATCGTGTCGTCAATCTCCATGTTGAGTTTCTTGCAAACCTCGCGGATTTGCTCCTCGTCCATGCCTGTAAGGTCGTAGCCGGTCTTTTCCTTGATTGCGTCGAGTATCGGCAGACGGCGGTACGGAGCTTTGAAGCTGACGATGTTGCCGTCTATTTCGCGCTCAGGCTTGCCGTTTACGGCTATGCATACAGTCTCGAGCAGCTTCTCGGTGAACGACATCATCCAGTTGTAGTCCTTGTACTGAACATACAGTTCCATACAGGTAAACTCCGGGTTGTGGTTGCGGTCCATGCCCTCGTTGCGGAAGTTCTTGCCTATTTCATATACACCCTCAAATCCGCCTACTATCAGGCGCTTCAAGTAAAGCTCCGTGGCGATGCGCATGTACATGTCGGTGTCGAGTGCGTTGAAGTGCGTTATGAACGGCCTTGCGCTCGCTCCGCCGGCTATTGTCTGCAACGTAGGCGTTTCAACCTCGGTGTATCCGGCCTCGTCGAGCACTTTCCTTATAGTCCTTATCACCGTGGCGCGCTGAAGGAAAGTGTCCTTCACGCCATCGTTAACAACGAGGTCTACGTACCGCTGGCGGTAGCGCAACTCTGGGTCGTCAAACTTGTCGTAAGCCACGCCGTCCTTGTATTTCACTATCGGCAGGGGTTTGAGGCTCTTCGAGAGCAGCGTCAGGTTCTGCGCGTGTATGCTGATTTCGCCAGTCTGCGTGCGGAACACGAAGCCTTTTATGCCGATGAAGTCGCCTATGTCAAGCAATTTCTTGAACACCTTATTATATAAATCCTTGTCCTCGCCAGGACAAATGTCGTCACGTGTAATGTAAACCTGTATCCTGCCCTTCGAGTCTTGAAGCTCGGCGAAAGCCGCCTTGCCCATCACGCGGCGGCTCATCATTCGTCCGGCTATGCACACCTCGCGGCGCGGCTCGTCGTCCTTGAAGTCCGCCTTGATGTCGGTTGAGAAAGCATTGGTTGGATACTCCGCCGCGGGATAAGGGTCGATGCCCATTGTGCGCAGCTCTTCGAGACTTTGGCGTCTGCCAATTTCCTGTTCACTCAGTTCTAAAACGTTCATACTTAAATTCAGTATTCTATGTTGAAGCGATAACGCCACGCCGCCTTTCCGCACCAACACTGTCGGTGCGGCAGGCCGTTTCCGATTGCTTGTCAAAGCGCGGCTTATTCCTTGCAAAAATACAAATAAATGCTGACATAGACGAAAGTTTAAGGAAGATTAATTAAAATAAGGTCGGCAGTGCATTTTCTTCAACGCCATGACATGTATATTGCCAGCCTTGCTTACCGCATGGCATATTGCAACACACATCTCTTGTTTTGCTTTCTTTTTGTATTTCAATGACGCTTTTACAAGGCCGTCGCCGTAAAAAAGACACCGACCGGACACAAATACGGCAAGCAGAAGTGTGCAAACGTAACTTCCACAAGTACAGGGTGCTAACGCCTCCGACGGCTTGAATGTGCAAAAACAGCGGTCTGAAAAAGCGCAGAAATTGGCTTTTGAGGAAAGAAAAAGCCGTCCAAACACGTCGTTTGGACGGCTTTCAAGCGTATAAAAGACAGCTTTTGGCAATGTGAAATATGGTCTTTTGCACTGCCAAAGGCAGCAAACGGCAATGAGAAACGTTGTTTCTTATAGGAACAAGAGCCACAATACGGCTCACAGCCGACCTGTTTTGCGAATGTAGGCGTACATTTTCCGCCTGACGTTTTGACGCAAAATTACGGCCAAAGGTTTCAAAATGGCGCAACGGTTGTCCGCATGAAGTTCATCGGCAGCGGCTCAACCGCGCATGAACTTATTGTAACGGCCAAGCTGTTCAGTTATATCTTGCGTGTCGTTTTCCTTGAAAAACGCGGCTGACTTCTTGGGGTGCCAGTTGCCGACGACGCGCCCTCCGCTTACGATTATAGGGTAAAACAGACCGTTGTTGCTGTATGCACGCGGACGAAACTCGTCATCAAGAACATGATGGCGGCTCTTGTAGCCGAGCAGGTATTCGTCATACGACGGCAACAGGAGTGTTTGCCGTCGGCAGCCTCGTGTTCGGCAATCTTGATGGATGTAATATGCCACGCCGTCATGCTTTATTTCTATAAGTTCGTCGCGGAGTGCATCGATTGCCGTGCGACATTCGCCGACGTTCAAGTTAGTCCACCACGTAAAGTCTTCAAGCGTGGCCGGGGAGTGGCTGCGGAAGTATTTTCGGGCGAGCATGGCAACTGCCTCTTCGCGCAAAGGCTCTTCCGCCGGAGGTATGCGTTCGTCAATCAGCGCGTATGTGTTTTCCTTGCCGTCAAGCTCTCCGCTGCAAATTATGCCTTCGAGTTCAGCCCTGCGCAGGAAGATAGACATGGCATGAGCGGTATCCGATAGGCCAAGCTCCGCCAACCGCTTTATAAGTTCGCTTTTAGTAGTAGAAACATGTCCTGTAATGGCTTGGCATATAAGATTGTTGGCACGGTCATATTCATCTTCACTGATAACACGTCCATGATATGCCGTAAACCCGTTAATGGCAGCTTTGTTCCTGTCGGCGCATAGTTTCAGCATCCACCGCAGGTCTTCCGCCGCCACAAGCTGCCACGTGCAGCGGAAAAGGTGCGTGCGGACGATGCGTCCCGAATTGTACGCCGACCTGAACGCCGCCATTGAGGGACGCTTCATCCTGATGCCGACAGCCCAGCGCATCATCCTGTATTCCTGCGCCTGCAACATGCCCATGTATGCAACGAGGTCGTGAACGTCGGTAAACTCCGGTGCAACAAGCTGTTGGTTTAGTAACCGTATGTTGGGTAAGTTCATGCCACCAATGCGCTTCTATTTACCTGTAAATAAAGTATCTGCAATTCGTTCCTTGCGCGTACCGCTCGAAAAGGCGCACAAGGTATTCAGCGTTGGCCCTTACCTGCGCCTCATTCCCGTCGTAACCGTTGACGAGGACGAGCACGCGTTGCGTGCCGATGGTTATCTTCGTGCGCTCGTTGTCACTCGTAGGCGTGCCCACACCGCCTATGGCGTCACGGTAAACGGGCAGTCCTGCGATGTTGAGCATTCCCCTTCCGATGCCCTCGTAAGGCTCGCCCTCGCGCCCGATGCCGAGTGTAAGCGTATCGCCTGCGAACTTGTCGGCGTCGAAACCGCCTATGCTGTAGCCGTAGGCTATGCTTGCAAGGTTGATTAAATCGACCAAAGTGTCGATTTTGTATAGCTGTTTGCCTTGCAACATGCGCCTGATTAAAGCCTCCGCCGCCGGACGGTAGCGGCTCGGGTCTTTGCCGCATGCACGGTAAACGCGGCGCGTAGCCTCGATGCCTGACAATTGTTTTATTGTCTCCGTTGTGTGCTCCGCCTTATATTTCTCGCCCAGTGCCTCGATTTCAGCCCATAATTCGGCGTTATATCCGCTGTTCACTACTTTGGCCTCGACCGCCGCGCCGACAAAGCCGGGGCATACTTGTTCTATTTCTTGTGATACTATTATGTTCATTTCAATGTCATTTTGTTTGTTGAATGATTATATGCACGCTGCAAAGTTACGTAAATAAAGTTGATGACGGGGTGAAATTTTCGCATGATTTCTTGTCGGAGCGGAATGTTTTGCTTATTTTTGCAGCACTCCTTTGGCAAGTGCGCCATGAAATGGAGTGACATACGATAAATAGGGCGTAGAGCTTAACGGTATCCAGTGTTGGAATCTGGACAGTTTGTAATACTATTTTGCAACTATCATAAAATCAATATGTTATGACTATTAAA
>CAJMAO010000041.1 GCA_905211345.1 uncultured Prevotella sp. | reverse complement strand
TGGAGCAGCGACGAGATGGCGGCGGGCTACCTGATATACAAGGACGGCGTGTTCGCCGCCTTTACGGCCGACCCCGAGTATGCCATAGAGCCGGGCGACAACGCGGAATATACGGTGCGCGCCGTGTCGCGCCACGGCGTGACGACGAGCGCGGTGCCCATGCGCGAGGCCGCTCCGGCGTTCCCCACGGCCGAGGGCTTCGGCAAATACACTACCGGCGGACGCGGAGGAGCCGTGGTGAAAGTTACCAAACTGACCGACGACGGCACCGAGGGCACTCTGCGCTGGGCCTTCCAGCAGCACCCCGACGAGCCGCTGACGATAGTGTTCGACGTGAACGGCGAAATCAGGCTCGGCTCGGCACTCGAAGTGAACCGCGCCGACTGGACGCTGGCGGGACAGACCGCGCCGGGCGACGGCATCAGCATAGTAGGCAACAAGGTGAACTTCGGCTTCTCGCAGAACTTCATCGTGCGCAACGTGCGTTTCCGCTCGGGCGACGAACGACAAGACCAAGCCTGCGGAACGGAGAACTGCGCCAACTACATATTCGACCACTGCGTGTTCGGATGGTCGATGGAGGAGAACATGAACACTGCCGACAGCCACTTCCTCACCGTGCAGTGGAGCATCGTGCATGAAGGACTCAACGACGCAGGCCACCAGAAAGGCGCCCGCGGCTACGGCTCGCAATGGGGCGGCTCGCCGGCAACCTACCACCACAACCTGCTCGCGGGCAACGACTCGCGCAGCCCGCGCTTCAACGGGGCGAGAGGCGAGGACTACGTGGTGTTCATGGAATACGCCAACAACGTAAACTTCAACTGGGGCCGGTGGAACTCCGTGTACGGCGGGGAGAACACCGCCGAGATAACCGAATACAACGGACTGAACTCGGCCAACGAGTGCAACTTCATGAACAACTACTACAAGCCGGGGCCTGAGTCGCCGGATAACTCGGTGTTCGTCAGCGCAAGCTACGCCCGCGAAGGCGCCACGTCGTGGGCTCCGTCGCAGTGGTATGTCGCCGGAAACGTAATGGAAGGCAATGCCGAAGCCACGGCCGACAACTGGAAGGCCATGTCGGCCGAAGGATACTCGCTCGACGAGATACGCGCCGACGAACGCATCGTTACGAAGACACCTTACTACCGTTACAACGCCGTACTTGGCAACGCGGGCGAATATGACCCGCAACGCTACATGCTGACCGCCGTCGAGACCGCCGAGGACGCATACGAAAGCGTGCTGGCCGGAGCGGGAACGATAAACCGCGACGTGATAGAGCGGCGCATAATCGACGACGTTACGACGGGCGAGCCTAAGTATTCGGGCTCGAAGACGGGCAAGCGCGGCATAATAGATTCTGTCAATGACGCCGAAGGCTTTGGCCTGACGCATGAGCTGGGCACCGCGCCGACCGACACCGACGACGACGGTATACCCGACGAATGGGAGCGGAAGCACGGCCTTGACGCCACGAACGCCGCCGACCGCAACAGCGTAAACGGCGAAGGATACACCGCGCTTGAGGTTTACCTCAACTCACTGATGGGCGAAACGCTCGACGACGACTTCACGTCGGGCGTAACCCATGCCGTCATGGCAAGGCCGGAAATAGGCTACGACCGCGCCACCTGCACGCTGACCGTGAGCGGCAACGCCGTAGGCTCGACACTTACAGCCTACTCTACCGACGGCCTGCTGCTGACAAGCCGCAGGATACAGTCCACGCAGACAAGCCTCGGCGACCTGCCGGCGGGCGTAATCCTGCTGCGCGTAAGCGGCAACGGACTGTGCCCGAGGATGCTCAAAGTGGTAAAATGATTATCGGAATGATAACGCATTGACAGTCAGACTACTTACGAAAGGCCGTGTTTTGCGCTGCAAAAGACGGCCTTTTACGTTGCAATATGCGGCCTTTTGGAACGCAAAAGGCCACCTTTCGTTTTTCATCATGACTGCGGCCGGCTTAATGTTCAGGCCGACCGGCGGTGATGCTTTGCAAATCAGCCGTAGCATGAAAGGGGCTTACGCCACGGTAACCAAAATGCCTGTGGCGGACGGGAAACGGGCTGAATATCTGCTAAAAAATGACATTTTAATGCAGTTTTAATGCCAAAGAACGTTGTGTTAGGCAAAAAATAATTACCTTTGGCACGATTTTTTTTGATGTAAAAAGACATTTTTGATTTTTAGATGAACGTAATTACGAAAACAGTTTCACTGCCTGATGGAAGGACCATCAGCATTGAAACCGGGAAAGTGGCAAAACAGGCTGACGGCTCCTGCGTGCTCCGCATGGGCAACACGGTATTGCTCGCCACCGTTTGTGCCGCAAAAGATGCAGTTCCCGGAACAGATTTCATGCCTTTGCAGGTTGAGTACAGAGAACAGTATGCCGCCGCCGGGCGTTTCCCCGGAGGCTTCACGAAGCGCGAAGGCAAGGCAAGCGACAACGAGATTCTGACTTGCCGACTGGTAGACCGCGCCTTGCGCCCGTTATTCCCGGCCGATTTCCACGCCGAGGTTTATGTAAATGTCATTCTTTTTTCGGCCGACGGAGTCGACCAGCCCGACGCCCTCGCAGGCTTTGCCGCCTCTTGCGCCTTGGCTTGCTCGGACATTCCGTTTGAGTGCCCCATATCAGAAGTGCGCGTAGCGCGCGTGAACGGCGAGTACGTGGTAGACCCGACGTTCGAACAGATGAAGAATGCCGACATGGACATCATGGTCGGCGCCTCGAAAGACAACATCATGATGGTGGAAGGCGAGATGAAGGAAGTGTCGGAGCAAGACCTGCTCGAGGCGCTCAAGGTAGCCCAAGAGGCCATCCGCCCGATGTGCGTGCTTCAGGAAGAACTGATGAAGGAGCTCGGCACCGACGTGAAGCGCGAGTACTGCCACGAGGTGAACGACGAGGAACTGCGCGAGCAGCTGCGCAAGGAAACTTACGACAAGTGCTACGCCATAGCCGAGGCCGGCGACCACGACAAGAAGAGCCGCGAGGAGGCTTTCGACAAGATAAAGACCGACTTCGAGGAGGCTTACGCCTCAGCCCACGCCGACCTGACCGAGGACGAGCTGGAGGAGAAATACGCTTTGATTGACCGCTACTACCACGACGTGGAGCGCGACGCAATGCGCCGCTGCATCCTCGACGAGGGCAAGCGCCTCGACGGCCGCAAGACCGACGAGATACGCCCGATATGGTGCGAGGTGTCACCCCTGCCCATGCCCCACGGAAGCTCGATATTCACCCGCGGCGAGACGCAGAGCCTCACAACCTGCACCCTCGGAACGAAACTTGACGAGAAACTGGTTGACGACGTGCTCGACCGCTCTTACCAGCGTTTCCTGCTGCACTACAACTTCCCGCCGTTCTGTACGGGCGAAGCCAAGGCGCAGCGCGGCGTAGGCCGCCGCGAGATAGGCCACGGCCACTTGGCTTGGCGCGCGCTGAAGGGACAGATACCCGAGGAGTTCCCCTACACGGTGCGCCTCGTTTCACAGATATTGGAGAGCAACGGCTCGTCGTCAATGGCGACAGTCTGCGCCGGCACGCTCGCCCTCATGGACGCCGGAGTGCCGATGAAGAAACCCGTGAGCGGCATCGCCATGGGGCTTATCAAGAACCCGGGCGAAGACAAGTACGCCGTGCTTAGCGACATCCTCGGCGACGAGGACCACCTCGGCGACATGGACTTCAAGACCACCGGAACAAAAGACGGACTGACGGCCACGCAGATGGACATCAAGTGCGACGGCCTGAGCTTCGATATTCTTGAAAAGGCGCTCATGCAGGCAAAGGCCGGACGCGAGTACATACTAGGCAAGCTGACCGACACTATCAGCGAGCCGCGCGCCGAACTGAAGCCGCAGGTACCGCGCATCGAGATGTTTGAGATACCGAAGGA
The DNA here is from genome assembly GCA_905211345.1 of uncultured Prevotella sp. GTDB lineage: Bacteria > Bacteroidota > Bacteroidia > Bacteroidales > Bacteroidaceae > Prevotella. The sequence continues at coordinate 9,330 of CAJMAO010000041.1, read as the reverse complement.
GTTCATCGGAGCCGTAATCGGCCCGGGCGGAAAGATCATCCAGCAGATGCAGGACGAGTCAGGAGCGACGATTACAATCGACGAAATCGACGGAGTAGGCAAAGTTCAGGTGAGCGCGCCCAACAAGGATAGCATCCAGAAGGCCATAGCCAAGATAAAGGCCATAGTCGCAATACCCGAAGTGGGCGAAGTTTACGAGGGCACGATACGCTCAATCATGCCTTACGGCTGCTTCGTAGAGATACTGCCGGGCAAGGACGGGCTGCTGCACATCAGCGAAATAGACTGGAAACGGCTTGAAACCGTAGAGGAGGCAGGCTTGCACGAGGGCGACAAGATAACCGTGAAACTCATGGAAATCGACCCGAAGACAGGCAAGTACAAACTGTCACACCGTGTGCTCATACCGAAACCCGAAGGCTACGTTGAGCGCGAACGCCGCCCGCGCGGCGAGCGCAGGCAGCGCCCCGAGCGCCAAGGCCGCGAGCAACGCCGCTTCGAGCATCGCCCGGGACGTGACGAATACCACGACCCGCTGGCACAAAAGGAGCCGCGCGACTTCAACGACAGTCTCGACCACGAGAACTTCTAACCATAACTCCGGCAGCCCGCAAGGTTGCCGGAGTTTTCGTTTTACAGGCGTAAGCGTTCAATCCGTCAGTACTTTTAAGGGACTTTTATGACAAGGCATTTGTCTTTAACTCCTTAGCGAACGTAGTGAGCGTTAACTTCCTTAACTACTTTAACTACTGGTGAATGGGAGATTTAGCGGACATTCATTTTCGTTTTCACGCCTCCGTAAGTTCCACCTTATATTAAAATAAGCCCCGCAGGCAGGTTATTGGCTTATTTTTTATACCTTTGCAAACGACAGAGAATCATCATTAATAATGGCAAACAACGATTTCGACATACGCAACAACACGCTCTCGTCGGCCGAGAAGGATTTTGAAAACGCCTTGAGGCCGCTGCGCTTCGACGACTTCAGCGGCCAACAGAAGGTAGTGGACAACCTGAGGGTGTTCGTAGAGGCGGCCAAATACCGAGGCGAACCGCTCGACCACACGCTGCTGCACGGCCCTCCCGGACTGGGAAAAACCACCCTGAGCAACATCATAGCCAACGAGCTGGGCGTAGGCTTCAAGCTGACAAGCGGCCCGGTACTCGACAAGCCGGGCGACCTTGCAGGCATACTGACATCGCTGGAACCTAACGACGTGCTCTTTATAGACGAAATCCACCGCCTGTCGCCGGTTGTCGAGGAGTATCTTTACTCGGCGATGGAGGACTACCGCATCGACATAATGATTGACAAAGGGCCGTCGGCACGCTCCATACAAATAGACCTCAACCCCTTTACCCTAGTAGGAGCGACCACCCGGAGCGGCCTGCTCACCGCCCCGCTGCGCGCCCGATTCGGCATAAACCTGCACCTTGAATACTACGAACCTGAGACGCTTACGAAGATACTGCGCCGCTCGGCCTCTATACTTAAAGTGCCGATTGACGACGATGCCGCCGTGGAGATAGCGCGACGGAGCCGCGGAACGCCCCGTATAGCCAACGCCCTGCTGCGCCGCGTGAGGGATTTCGCGCAGGTGAAAGGCACCGGCCGCATCGACACCGCCATCTCGAGGATAGCTCTTACGGCACTTAACATCGACCAATACGGCCTCGACGAGATTGACAACAAGATACTGCTGACCATCATCGACAAGTTCCGCGGCGGCCCGGTGGGCGTCACGACGATAGCCACGGCCATCGGGGAGGATGCCGGAACGGTGGAAGAAGTGTACGAACCTTACCTTATCATGGAAGGATTCATCAAGCGCACGCCCCGCGGACGCATGGCGACGGAACTGGCCTACAGCCACTTCGGTCGCAAGATGTTCGGCCAGAATCCAATGGAACAAGACCTGTTTGCTAATTCATAATTCACAATTCATAATGCATAATCGGGCTGACGCCACGAAAACAAGCCTGATTATGCATTGTGAATTATGAATTATGAATTAAAAAAATTATGAATTGTGAATTATGAATCATGAATTAAAAACGGCTGTTTTCCCGGGAAGTTTCGACCCGTTCACCGTGGGCCACGACGCCGTCGTGCGCCGGGCGCTGCCTTTGTTTGACAGGATTGTAATAGGCGTTGGCGTCAACGTGCGCAAGAACTATCTTTACAGCGCCGACAAACGCGTGGAGGACATAGCCCGCATATACGCCGGTGAGCCGAAGATAGAGGTGAAGGCGTACAGCGACCTGTTGGTGGATTTCGCCAAAAGGGAGGGGGCGCGCTTCATAATTAAAGGCGTGCGCAGCGTCAAGGATTTCGAGTATGAGCGCGAACAGGCCGACATCAACCTGCGCATAGGCGGCCTAGAGACCCTGCTGCTCTATTCAGAGCCGCAATACCAGAGCGTGTCTTCAAGCATGGTGCGCGAACTACTGCACTTCGGCAGGGACGTGTCGGAGTTTATTCCAATTAAGAATTAAGAGCTTTTGAATAAAGAATTAAGAGTTAAGAATTAAGAAAATACGCTTTTCAAAATGTCTGCGACAAAGGTGTTTTTCTTAATTCTTAACTCTTAATTCTTTATTCTCATTGCCAATGCCTTGTCTTCGGCGGCTTCCATTATTTCGCGTTCGCCCGGCCCCTTGTCGTTGATGCCGCAGAGGTGCAGTATGCCGTGGATGATGACACGGTGCAGCTCGTCCATGTATTCCTTGCCTAGCTGCTCGGCGTTGGTGCGCACGGTGTCGAGCGAAATCACCAAATCGCCGTTTATCGTGTCGCCTTCATCGTAATCAAAAGTTATGATGTCGGTATAATAATCGTGCCCGAGATATTCGCGGTTGACCTCTAGTATGCGCTCGTCGTCAACGAACATGTAGCCTATCTCGCCTACTTTCCTGCCGTATGATGCGGCCACGGCCTTTATCCATGCCGTCACTTTGCGCCGCCTTATGGCGGGCATCTTTACCCCGTCAGTGTTGTATGTTATCATAATATGTGGTGTTTTGCATTGTAAAAGGCCGTCTCTTGCCTTCCGTTTTGCCGTCTTTCGCAGCCCGTTTTGCCGTCAATTGGACGACAGGTTTTCAACGGCCTTCTTCACGATGTCGCTCGTCTCGTTGATAATCTGGAAATATTCGCTCATGTCAAACAGGTCGCGCGCCACGAGGGCCTTCAGCTGCGTCCTCAGGTAAGGCAGCGTTTTCTGCAGTTCCTCGTCGTCCTTCGGCTTCAGTTTCTGTTCCTCGGCCTCTTTCATAATATCGTCGACAAGCGACTGAGGCACTTGGAATCCGTCGCGGAACGACTCGAACGTCGGGAACAGCCCTTTCAACTCATTGCGGTGGTTGTCGATATATTTCAGGCTGGTGTTGATTACCAATCCCTTCAGCACGAGCTGGCGGTGGAACTTGGTGTACTGCAACGTGTCGAGGGGCACGAACACGTCGGGCATTATCCCTCCCCCGCCATACACCGGGCGGCGCTCGCGCAAGGTGTAGAACTTCAGCGAATCCGAGAAATGTATGCTGTCGCGGTTAGTCAGTTCGCCATGTTTCAGGCGGTTGTCAAAGTCCTTCGCGTAGTCGTCAAGGTCGCCCTTGGTGTACGGTTTCTGTATGCAGCGGCCCGAAGGGGTATAATAATGCGCTATGGTAAGCCGTATCATCGAGCCGTCGGGCAGGCCGATCGGGCGCTGCACAAGCCCCTTGCCGAACGTGCGGCGGCCTATCACCGTGCCCCGGTCTTGGTCTTGCACCGCGCCGGAAACTATTTCCGCGGCCGATGCCGTAAACTCGTTGACCAACACGACGACGCGCCCTTCAGCCATCTTGCCGTTTCCGCGCGCCTTATAATCAGTGCGGGGGAACTGCCGTCCCTCGGTATATACGATGAGGTCGCCCTTTGGCAGGAACTCGTTGGCTATCTGGACGGCCGCCTCGAGATAGCCTCCGCCGTTGTCCTGAAGATCAAGTATGAGGTCTTTCATGCCCTTTTCCCTCAACAGCCCGACACCTTCCATGAACTCCTTATACGTCGTGGCGCCGAAGTTTCCTATCCTTATATACCCTATCCCCGGACGTATCATGTACACTGCGTCGATGCTTTTCACAGGAATCTTGTCCCTTTTAACCGTGAACTTGAGCACTTCCTGTACCCCGCGGCGCACTACTCCGAGGTCTACTTTCGTGCCCTTCGGCCCCCTGAGGCGGCGCATTATCTCCTCCTTGCTCATCTTCACGCCCGCTATGGCCGTATCGTTCACCGACACTATGCGGTCGCCGGCCATGATGCCCACCTTTTCCGACGGGCCTTTCACAACGGGCTGTATCACGAGCAGCGTGTCGTCAACCATGTTGAACTGCACGCCGATGCCCTCGAAGTTGCCCTGCAACGGCTCGTTAAGCGCCTTTACCTCCTTCGGGTCGGAGTAAGACGAGTGCGGGTCGAGCTTCTCCAGCATACCGCGTATGGCGTCTTCAACGAGCTTTTTCTCGTCAACCGAGTCAACATACAGGTTGTTTATCGCCATCTCCGCTATCTGCAGCTTGCGCAACGGGCTGTCCTTGGAGAAGTCGATGCGCATCTGGGCGGATGAAGGTAGCGCAAGGAAAAGAAGCCCCACCCAACCTCCCCATAGAGGGGAGGAGCTGGTTAGCCTTGAAAATAAACGTTTTATGGATGAAAAAGAAAATGGTTTCATATTGTTAAAAATATCCTTTATGATGGAAGAACATTATCGGACAAAGCGGCAAGGCTAATCTCGGCCCTCCCCCTCTACGGGGGAGTCGGAGGGGGCTTTGTCTTCCTCAATCACCAGATTGTCGATAATGAAGTTCTGGCGCTCGGGCGTATTCTTTCCCATATAGTATTCGAGGAGTTTCTGCACTTGGTCGGTCTTGTGCAGGGTGACCTGCTCCAAGCGCATGTCGGGGCCTATGAAGGCGCGGAACTCGTCGGGACTGATTTCGCCAAGACCCTTGAAGCGGGTTATTTCCGGCTCCGGCCCAAGCTCCATTATGGCCTTCATGCGCTCCTCCTCGCTGTAACAGTAGCGGGTGATGAAGTCGCCCTTGGTACCCTTTGCGGCCTCAAGCACGGCCTTGTCCTTGATTTTCGAGCGGCGGTTGCGCACCCGGAACAGCGGCGTCTGCAGCACGTACACGTGGCCTTTCTTGATGAGGTCGGGGAAGAATTGCAGGAAGAAGGTGATTATCAGCAGGCGTATGTGCATGCCGTCAACATCGGCATCGGTCGCCACAATCACCTTGTTGTAGCGCAGGGTGTCGAGCCCGTCCTCGATGTCGAGGGCCGCCTGCAAGAGGTTGAACTCCTCGTTCTCATACACCACCTTCTTAGTCAGGCCGTAAGAGTTCAATGGCTTACCACGAAGCGAGAACACGGCTTGCGTGTTTACGTCGCGGCTCTTGGTGATTGAGCCACTTGCCGAGTCGCCCTCGGTTATGAATATGGAGCTTTCCTCCTTGCGGTCGTTCTTCACGTCGGAGAAGTGTATGCGGCAGTCGCGCAGCTTGCGGTTGTGCAGGTTGGCCTTCTTGGCGCGTTCGCGGGCCAGCTTCGTCACCCCGGCCATCTCCTTGCGCTCCTTCTCGGAGGCCTGGATTTTCTGGAGCATCACCTCCGCCACGTCAGCGTGTTTGTGCAAGTAGTTGTCCACCTCGGTCTTGATGAAGTCGCCGACGTACTTGTTCACGCTCACGCCGTCTGGCGACATGGTGAGCGAGCCGAGCTTGATTTTGGTCTGACTCTCGAACATCGGCTCCTCCACGTTCACCGCGATGGCGGCCACGAGGCCGTTACGTATGTCGGTGTATTCAAAGTTCTTGTTGAAGAACTCCTTTATTGTCTTGGCTATGTGCTCCTTGAACGCGCTTTGGTGTGTGCCTCCCTGCGTGGTGTGCTGGCCGTTTACGAAGGAGTGGTACTCCTCTCCGTACTGGTTGGTATGCGTAAACGCTATCTCGATGTCCTCGCCCTTGAGGTGGATTATGGGGTAGATGCCGTCGGTGGTCATCGTGTCGTTGAGCAGGTCTTCAAGTCCGTTGCGGCTCAATATGCGGCGGCCGTTGAACATGATGGTTAGCCCCGTGTTGAGGTAAGTGTAGTTGCGGAGCATCGTCTCGACGAAATCCGTGTGGAAGCGGTAGTTCTTGAACAGCGTGGCGTCAGGCTCGAAGAATACGTATGTGCCGTTCTCGTCCTGCGTGTCCTCGGTCTTGTCGCTTTTCTGAACGCCTTTCTCGAACTGCACCGAGCGCACCGTGCCGTCACGATAAGAGCGCACCTCGAACGCCGAGCTCAACGCGTTGACGGCCTTTATGCCGACACCGTTGAGGCCGACACTCTTCTTGAACGCCTTGGAGTCATACTTTCCGCCGGTGTTCAATACGCTGACGGCCTCGACGAGCTTGCCCTGCGGTATGCCGCGCCCGTAGTCGCGGACGGTCACGCGCAGGTCGTCGTCGATGTCGACCTCGATGCGTTTGCCGGCACCCATCTTAAACTCGTCAATCGAGTTGTCGATAACCTCCTTCAGCAACACGTATATTCCGTCCTCGGGCATTGAGCCGTCGCCCAGGCGGCCGATGTACATGCCGGGTCGTGTGCGCACATGCTCCATGTCGGAGAGATGCCTGATATTATCATCATTGTAAACAACTTGTGAGTTGTTCGATATGTCCTCTTCTTTCATTTCTTTCTAATTACAAAATCATCCTTTGAAAACGAACTCCCTGTGATATTTTAGATATGCCTTACGAGCTTCATCCATTGGAAGATGTTGAATGTAAACATCGTCCTTTAAGCCAAGACGTTTGCAATTCTTTGGTGACAACCAATTTGAAACATGCATGTGCTTGTCTTCTGTGAAAGTGATGAAACCTTTATCAAACAACTTGTCATACAAAGGTGTTAGCATATATCCGTTTTTAGGGTCTACCTTTTCTCTGTCTGTAGATGATGCCCAAGGCTTTATATGGCTAGCTATTAGCAAACGCTCATCATTAACCATTGTGATTGGGCAAAAAGGACATTCATCCAATAGGGCTTCCCTATATTTTCCCTGTCCTATACGCGCATAACGTATTTCGGAATTCTTTTTATTGTCACGTTTATGCTCTGCCACTTGACGCTCAGCGTCTTTCTTTCCATATATGAATACAAGCGGCCCGTTTTTCTTTTCTGAAATCGCGTCAAAATCAACAAACAATTTCCAATAAAAATATTGTTGTCCGCCATCATCTATAAGTTCCATGGCGGACAAATAACTAACCAATGGCAATGATATTTCACGAAGTAACTTGTATCCAAAATCTCTTGAATTAACATATCCTCGTGGTCCTTCTATTTGTACTTGGTCGGAAACCTCAAAATATATCACATCGTCAAGCTTGTCAACCATAGCCATACGTTGATTCCACAATGCAGGAAATTCGTCCTTCCCCACATAGTTTTGAGACGGACTCATATACTCCTCTTTCAAGGTTTCAAGATAAGTGACTATATCTTTCTTCAATATGAAACATTTGACACGAAAGCCCTCATCACCATAAAATTGCCTCATGCTTTCCTTTGAGCCAAAATACAACTTTGCCTCACCATGTCCATGACCAAGTTTATTTTTGCCCAATACAAAACAATCGGGTATAGTTACAATGCTGTCAAATGTGTCTTTAACTATATAATTGCGTCCACCAATATTCATTCTGCAACTCCGTATTTGGTTATATCCATCTGTTTTAACAACGCTATAAGTACATCTACCACTATACTATTGCCCGCCTGCTGATATATAGAGGTGTCAGACACTACTATCTTGAAGTCGTCCTTAAAGCCCATCAAACGCAAACACTCACGTGGGGTAAGTTTCCGTATCCTGCCCTTATGCGTCACATAATTGTCGACTCCAGCCCTGTGCATCTTGTGCATGGTATGAAGCAACGGACGCGCTACTGGCAAATCTGTTTTTATTGTCGTCTTGAAGTTTTTTGTACCAGGAGTAAGGACATACCGCGCCACTTTGTCTGACAAGTAATATTTTTCCTCAACATCTTTTACTTCAAAAACAAACTCATCATAGTCTTCTTCTCCTGCCGCAGGATGAAAAACAAAATCGCCATGCCAATTAAATTGTTGGTTGCGCTTTTGACATAATTGTATATCACCGTTTATTTGCGTATAACATTTCTGACGGTTCTTTGTGCTTGTAACGAACTTGACCCCCTTTTCCTTCAAAAAATATTTACTTGATATATAATCTTCAAGGAAATCATACATTTCATATTCCAACGGTATGGGTAACGGGTATTCAAATTGTGTCTTTTCCTTAAAACCAATACAGAACATTCTTTCCCTATGCTGTGGAATGCCATAATCCTTGCTGTTCAATATTTGTTCATGTATGTCATAGCCAAGGTCTGAAAACACATTTTTTATCGTTTGCCATGTCCGTCCCTTGTCATGGGAGACAATACCCTTGACGTTCTCGAAGATAAAAACCTTTGGCTGGCATTCCTTGATAACACGGGCAAACTCATAGAACAATGTTCCCCTTGTGTCTTCAAAGCCCAATCTCTTGCCAACCATGGAGAATGCTTGGCAAGGCGCACCGCCTACAAGCAAATCTACTTGCCCTTTATATGGAGAGGCGTCAAAGTCATGAATGTCAGAATGCCAGCGTATCTCATCCAATTCGTAATTCGCCAAATAACTTTTTTTGCATTTGTCGTCAATATCACCTGCAAAGACTATCTCATGCTTCAATTTCAACCGCTTGAAAGCCTGCTCGATGGCTCCTATACCACTGAAACACGTCGCAAGACGCACAGTCCTTTCCTCGTGGCTGAACGCTTTATCCTTCCAGCTTGTTTCAGCGTTTGCAAATAAGCTGTTTTCTGTATGTATGTTGTTATTTAACATTTATCTTTACACAAATTCATTGAGAAGCCCTGCATTTGGCTTTAACTACTTAGCAATTACATGGATATGATAACTGCTCTATTGCTTTAACTACAAGTGGTTATAACCATTTTTTATAACAACGCCGCCTCTTGTGCAGCTTGGGGTCAAGGTACTGCCACTGGCTCTGCACGTTCTCGTTGGTCTCCATCTCAACCTGGCTCTCGCCCCACTTGAAGCCGTAGGCCTGGTAGCGCGGTATGAGGTCGGCGAACATCAGGGCGTTGGCTCCCTTCATGCGGTATTCGGGCAGAACGCCGAGCAGGAGCAGGTCTACGCCCTCGGTCTTGTGAGCCTTCAGGGCGCGCAACACGTGCCACCAGCCGAAGGGAAAGAGC
>CAJMAO010000040.1 GCA_905211345.1 uncultured Prevotella sp. | reverse complement strand
AGGTGGCCTTTCATCGTGCAAAAGACGGCCTTTTGGAAGGCGAAAGACGGCATATTGAAAACCCGCCCAAATCCTTCTGAAAGGAGGGAGCTTGATTACCATACATTATTCAGTTTGCCGGTGTATGGCTATAAAAAGTCCGCTTGCGCCCCTTTCAGGGGCTTTTATATGTGATGAAAACCAACATTGCGGTTTGATTTTTTCATTGTTGATTTTTAATTTCCGCATAGCTGACACACTTTTTCGATGCCATATTACCTTTACTTTCATCCAAACATACTGCGGACGAGCCTGTTTTGCCAACTGTGCGGTTGTGAGCGGTGAGACTGCCGGTTGTAAATTGTAACTTACTTTTTGATACGCTGATGCCTGTTTTCCTGCTTTTAGTTAAGCATCCATGTTTCTTCGTGGCATAAAACCGCTTCGATTTACGATTTTATGACATTAAGATGCAGGCGTATTAAGTATGGCCTGTAATTCTAAAAAACGAATTATTATTGCTTATTTATTTTGAAGTTTGTATTTCTTATACTATATTTGCACAAAAAGACGAAAAGTGTGCGGTTTTCAGGTTGCGGCCTGTCACATGGCTTCCGCTTTTTTCTCATTGCGCCTAAAATTTGTAGACTATGAAGATACAGACCTTTGACGATCTTATTAACAGGTTGGCCTTGATGCGCGAAAGGAAGCGCGTGGCCGTGGCGTGCCCGGCTGATTCGCATACCGAATATGTTGTAAAGCGTGCTCTCGACGAGGGTGTTGCCGACTTTACGCTGGTGTGCGCAGGGGCGTGCCCGCCTGAGTTCGAGGCTTTGCGCGCGGCGTGGCCTGAGCGTGTTGAGGTTATTGTTGAGCCTGCCGTAGACGACGCGGCGCGCAGGGCTGTGGCTTTGGTGAGGCAGGGCGCGGCCGGCGTGTTGATGAAAGGCACTATGACTACCGACAACCTGCTGCACGCCGTGCTCGACAAGGAGCACGGGCTGCTTGAGCCGGGGCGCGTGTTGAGCCATGTAACGGTGGCGCAGATTCCGGCCTACGGCAAGTTGCTGGCCTTCGCCGACGCTGCCGTGATACCCCGTCCCACGCTCGACCAGTATGACGCCATGCTCGGTTACGTAGTCAGCGTGTGCCGCCGCATCGGCGTGGAGCGGCCCGGCGTGGCGCTGGTAAACTTCACTGAGAAGGTGAACGCGAAGTTTCCGCACACCATATATTATGAAGAACTGAAGCGGCGCGCCGCCGAAGGGCGTTACGGCGACGTGTGCGTGGCCGGCCCCATGGACGTAAAGACCGCCCTCGATGCCGAGAGCGGGCAGATAAAAGGCATCTCGTCGCCTGTAGTCGGCAATGCCGACGCGCTGCTGATGCCATGCATCGAGGCCGGCAACGTGTTCTATAAGACGCTCACCCTCTTTGCCCGTGCCGAGATGGCCGGTATGCTTTGCGGCACGTCGGCTCCGGTCGTGGTGGCCTCGCGGGCCGACTCGTGCCGGTCGAAGTTCTACAGTCTGGCCGTGGCGTGCGTAACGCCCACTCCAAACTTCTCCCGAAGTGAGGGGCTTTGAACGGCCAAAGCTGTAAGGAATGTCATGAGTATAAATTATAAATGTATGCGTTTCAACTGACCCATCACGACAAAATCATATCAAGCCCCTCACTTCGGGAGGGGCTTGGGGTGGGTGTCTAATTATTGAAGAATATGCGAATATTTGTTATAAATCCCGGTTCTACGTCGACTAAGATTGCAGTTTATGAAGATGAAAAGCCTGTATGGATGACCGGCGCGCATCATCATGTGAGCGAGCTTGCCGCCTTCCAGCACATCAGCGATCAGTATGAATACCGCAAGGATTTCATCATGAAGCGTCTCGCCGAGTTTGGAATAGCTCTTGATTTCGATGCTGTCATAGGGCGCGGCGGCCTTACCAAGCCTTTGGCCGGCGGCGTTTACGCCGTCAACGAGAAGATGAAGTACGACCTGATACATGCCGAGCGCGAGCACGCCTGCAATCTAGGTGCGCTTATCGCGGCCGAGATTGCCGCCGAATGTGGCTGTCCTGCTTATATAGCCGACCCCGTCGTAGTAGACGAGATGCGGCCGGAGGCCCGCTATACGGGCTTTCCCGGCATCGACCGCAAGTCCATTTTCCACGCCTTGAACCAAAAGGCCGTGGCGCGCAAGTACGCCGCTTCGGTAGGCAGGAAGTATGAGGACATGCGCCTTATCGTAGCCCATATAGGCGGAGGAATATCAGTAGGGGCACACGTTCTCGGCCGTGTGGTCGACGTGAACAACGCCCTCGACGGCGAAGGGCCGTTCTCTCCCGAGCGCGCGGGCACCGTGCCGTCGGGCCAGTTGGTTGATGTATGCTTCAGCGGAAAGTACACCAAGAAGCAGGTAAAGCAGATGATAAGCGGCAAAGGCGGCTTGACCGCATTGCTGGGCGAGACTGACATGATAACCATTGACCGCAAGGCCGAGGACGGCGAGCAGCCTTACAAGGAGGTGGTGGCCGCCATGATGTACACCATAGCCAAACAGATAGGCGCCATGTACGTGGCGATGACCGGGCAGGTGGAGGCCATAATCCTGACGGGAGGCATCGCCCACAGCGATTATTGCATGGACATATTGCGCCGCCAAGTTGACTATCTGGCTCCCGTCGTTATAGTTCCGGGCGAGAACGAGATGGGGTCCTTGGCCTATAACGCTCTCGGCGTGCTGCGCGGAGAGCTTCCTTTGCAGGAATACAAGTGAGGTTTTGAATTAAGAATTAAGAGTTAAGAATTAAGAAAATATGCCTGCCGGTTGTTTCAACAAAGGTGTTTTTCTTAATTCTTAACTCTTAATTCTTAATTATATTGTCTTTTCCTTGCATCTTGATTGTAAAAACAAGGAGTTAACTTTGCCGTAAACAAGAACGAAAGTTTGAATGAAATGAAGGCAAAGGTATTGCTTGTTTTGTTGCTTGGCATGTTGTTGATGAGCGGCGGCGTTGTCCGGCAGACGGTGTTCAACGTGTCGGGCAGGGTGGTTGACACATCGGGCAGGGGCGTTGAAGGCGTTGTGGTGAACAACGGGCGGCGGTTTACGCTGACCGACGCGGCCGGCCGCTGGTCGTTATTGACCGATACGCTGACATGTAAGTACATATCCATTTCAACTCCGGCGGATTTCCGCCTTCCAGCAGCCGACGGTATTGCCGCCGGCTTTTATGTATCCGTAAGCGAGGCCATAGCCAACGGATGGCATGATTTCGTGCTGGAACGACGCAAGGAAAAGACGGACAACTTTTATTATATAGCTGTATCTGACCCGCAGGTGCGCGACGAACATGATATGCGTAGATGGCTCTGTGAGACCATGCCGGACATCAGGCGTTCCGTTGATTCGCTCAAGCGGAGGCGTGAAGTGGTAGGAGTGGCACTGGGAGACATGGTCTTTGATAATATGCCTCTGTACGAAAATTATGCCCAATCGGTAAGAAACACAGGCATGACTCTTTACCACTGCATAGGGAACCACGACTTTGACAAGCGCTGGCAAGACCTTCACGGTATGCACCTCGGTGCTCCAGTGTATGCCGAAATGGAGTATAACAGGCGTTTCGGCCCTACGGATTATTCGTTCAACATAGGAAAGGCGCACGTCGTGACGATGAAAAACATCAGCTATCGAGGCAACGGACAGTATGTCGAGATGATGACCGACGAGCAGCTGGGGTGGCTCAAGCACGACCTGAGCCATGTGCCGCGTGGCTCGCTGGTGATACTTAACATCCACGCGCCGGGGTGGAACACCGTGGGCGGTGATGACAACATGCGCGACGCATGGCGGCTGGCCGAGGTGCTGAAGGGCTACAGGGTTCACGTGTTCTGCGGCCACACTCATTCGTTCCAGAACATTGAGGTAAGCGAAGACCTTTACCAACACAACATCGGGGCCGCCTGCGGGGCGTGGTGGCAGGGCGGCGTCAACTGCTGCGGCACGCCCAACGGCTACATGGTGGTAAGCGTCGAGGGCGACAGCCTGCGCTGGCATTACAAGTCGACGGGCCATCCTTTAAACCTGCAGATGAGTGTTTACGGGCGCGGCGAATGGCCTTCGCTCAGGGATTGCGTCGTGGCCAACGTGTGGGATTACGACCACCGGTGCAGAGTAGAGTGGTGGCAGGACGGGCGTAAGATGGGCGCGATGGAGCGTTTTACGGGCATCGACGCGGCTTATAAGGCGCAGTCGGGCGGCCGGTCCATTGACATATCCACCCCGCATCTGTTCCGTTGCCGCCCGGCCGGGCGTTTCCGTGAGATAAGGATTGTTGTCACCAACCGTTTCGGCGAGCGTTACGAGTCGATTGTCAAAGGGCGTGCCTAGTGGTTACGGTTAGTGTTTTTAGTGTTTTATTTTAGTCCGTTGTCCGGCGATGGGTTGTCCTTAAGCTCGTCAACAAGCCGCGCATAGTCACCGGTAAACTAACGACCGCTCTTTTATCAGGCGTTTAGTTCAATCGCGTATGCGGCAAAACGCTTTCCAAAAGGCCGTCTTTTACAGCCCAAAAGGCCGTCTTTCATCGTGCGAAAGACGGTCTTTTGTAAGTGTGTTGATTATCAACGGGTTACAGACTTACACAGGAACGTTTTACCGTCAGCCGTTTTAATATTCTGTTAAGATTGCCGTCGGGGCTAGGTTTTATTTCGCTTGTTCGTGGAAAATGCCTAATTTTGCAACACAAATTACAAAAAATCATTGACATGAAAAGAAACTTTTTGTTAGCGAAAGTCATCTTCGTGGCTGTCGCTTTGGTGTGTCTAGGTTGCACAAGCGGCGTGGCCGCCGGAGCTGACAGGCCCAAACTGGTGGTCGGGATAGTTGTCGACCAAATGCGCTGGGATTATCTTTATCGTTACTACGGCTTTTACGGCGACGGCGGATTCAAGCGCCTGATGAGCGAGGGATACAACTGCGAGAACACCATGATCAATTATGTCCCCTCCATTACCGGTGTAGGTCACGCATCGATATTCACCGGCTCCGTGCCGGCCATCCACGGCATAGCCGGCAACAGTTTCATGCAGGACGGCAGGATGGTTTACTGTTGTGCCGACTCAACGGTGAGCGGGGTCGGCAGCGACACTGATGCGGGCCGCATGTCGCCGCGCAGGCTGCTGACTACGACCATAGGCGACGAGCTGAAGATTGCCACCGACTTTAAGGCCAAGGTTATAGGCGTGTCGCTGAAAGACCGCGCTTCGATTCTGCCTGCGGGTCATTCGGCCGACGGGGCTTACTGGGTTGACTACTCAACGGGCGCGTTCATCACCAGCACTTATTACATGGAGCGGCTGCCCGGGTGGGTTGTAGATTTCAACGAGAAGTACGGAGGCAAGAGCGAACGCGAGGTAGCATATTCCACTTACGGCAACCTGATGACCGCAGAGATGGCCAAGGCCGCCGTCGAGGGCGAATCGCTGGGGCAAGACTCGGTGACGGATATGCTCACCGTTAGCTTCTCAGTCACTGACAAGGTAGGCCATGAGGTCGGCACCCACTGCCCGGAGATACGTGAGATATATCTTGACGTTGACAAGCGGCTGGCCGACATGTTCGCGTATCTTGACCAAAAGGTGGGCAAGGGGCAGTATCTAGTGTTCCTTACGGCCGACCACGGCGCGGCCAATAACGCCATGATGCTGCAGGAACACGGCATACCGGCCGGCGGCTTTGTCGCCTCGAAGGTTGAGAAAGCGCTCGATGCGTATCTCAAGCAAAAGTTCAACACGGCGCAGAGTCTCGTAAACTGCGTCAGCAATTATAAGGTGTTCCTCAACCGCGGTACGATAGCAGGGCTCGGATTGTCGCTCGACGACGTGAAGAAGGCCACCGTAGACTGGCTGGAACGTGACCCGCAGTACGCTTACGTGGTAGACCTTGAGCAAGTGATGGATGCCTCTCTTCCCGCAGTCGTCCGCGAGAAACTGGTGAACGGTTATCACCGCCTGCGCAGCGGAGACGTACAGATGGTGCTCAATCCCGCTCATTACGAGGCGTCTTCCGAAAAGCCAGGCCGCGGAACCACCCATGGCGTGTGGAATCCGTATGACACCCACATTCCGTTTATCCTCATGGGGTGGGGCGTAAAGCCCGGAACCACGCAAGCAAGGACGACCATCAACGACATTGCCGCCACAGTGTGTGCGCTCATACACGTGCAGATGCCTAACGGATGTATTGGCAACGCGGTGGTGAACAACTAACAAAAAGAGCGTATTGAATTAGGAATTAAGAGTTAAGAATGAAGAAAACATGCCTCGTCGGTAATTTTCTTAATTATTAACTCTTAATTCTTAATTTTTCATTCAACCGTAAGGTTGGTTGTCTTATCAGTAAATAAGATACATTCAGTGTCGCCTTTTTTGTGTATTTTTGCACCGTGAAAACAAAACAAAAGGCAATATAATATGAGACTTATAGCTAACACAGAGTTTGGCGGGGAACGCCCGTTGTTCGCCTCGCACGACCTTCACATCGACAATGTGACCATCCGCGAGGGTGAGTCGGCAATCAAGGAGTGCAGCAACATCGTGGCTACGAACTGCCGTTTCGAGGGCAATTATCCTTTCTGGCACGTCCATGGGTTCACCATCGACAACTGTTATTTCGCGGTGGGAGGCCGCTCCGCACTGTGGTATTCTGACCACCTGAAGATGAAGGACACCGTAATCGACGCTCCGAAGATGTTCCGCGAGATGAACGACATCGACATAGAGAACGTTGAGATGAATGATGCCGACGAGGTGTTCTGGCGTTGCAACCGTATCAACGTTAATAACTTGAAGCTCCACGGCGGCACTTATCCGTTCATGTTCAGCACAGACATCCGCGTCGACGGCCTTGAGAGCGACAGCAAGTACGTGTTCCAGTATGTGAAAAACGTGGAAATCCACAACGCCAAAATCACAACGAAAGACGCTTTCTGGGAAGTGGAGAACGTTACGATTTACGACTCCGAGCTTAACGGGGAGTACTTAGGGTGGCACTCCAAGAACCTGCGTCTCGTCAACTGCCACATTTCCGGCGAGCAGCCTTTGTGCTACGCGCACGACCTTGTGCTTGAAAACTGCACGTTCGACGCCTCCTGCGACCGCGCGTTTGAGTACTCCACGCTCAACGCCGACATACGCGGAGCCATAACGAACATCAAGAACCCCATGTCGGGACGCATCGTAGCTGACTCTATAGGTTCTATAACCTTGGATGAAAATATCAAGGCTCCGGCCGACTGCGAAATCAAGACAAGGAGTTAAGAATTAAGAGTTAAGGGTTAAGAATTAAGAAAACATGCTTTGACACTTAATCTTTAGTATACAAACATTGCGTATTTTCTTAATTCTTAACTCTTAATTCTTAATTAATTCAAGCACCATGGCCGTCGTCATAGCCTATTTCCTTATTTATGTGGTGTGGGGTTCCACCTATTTCTTTATTGGTGTATGCC
Source organism: uncultured Prevotella sp. (assembly GCA_905211345.1). Lineage (GTDB taxonomy): Bacteria > Bacteroidota > Bacteroidia > Bacteroidales > Bacteroidaceae > Prevotella. Next base: position 6,051 of record CAJMAO010000040.1, on the reverse strand, counting down.
TGCGTGATTTTCCGCCGTTCGTACTTGGAGCGGTGCGCTTTTGCGTGGCGGGAGCTTTGCTTTTGGCCGTCTGTAAGTGGCGCGGCGAGCGGTTGCTGAACCGTAGGCTAATCATAAGGTCGGCCGTTTGCGGAGTCGTGTTGCTGTTTGTCGACCAAGCGGTCATCATGTTCGCGCAGCGGTTTGTTAGCAGCAGCCTCGTCGCTATAGTGGCTTCGTCGACGGCGGTGTGGATTATGTTGCTCGATGTTCCTATGTGGCGGCGCAATTTCAAGAGTGTTTCCACGGTGCTGGGCATGGTTCTCGGTTTTGCGGGAGTTGCCCTTTTGTATGTCGAGCAGTTGTATTCCGAAGCCCATCCGGGTGCCCATTCCGAGTACGGGGTGCTCATCCTTGTTGGCGGATGCGTTTCGTGGGCTTGCGGAACGCTTTACTCCAAGTACCGTTGTTCGGTCGAAGAAGACGGCGACGGACTGGCCGGCGCGGCGTGGCAGATGGCCGCCGCAGGCATCGTGTTTGCCGTTTGCGCATGTGTTACGGGCGGTTTTGACGACGTGAATGTATCTTCCGTATCAACGTTGTCGTGGCTTTCGTTGGCTTATCTGATAACTTTTGGTTCGCTGATGGCTTACACCGCTTACGTGTGGTTGCTCAAAGTGCGCCCCGCTACGGAAGTGGCCACTCACGCATACGTCAACCCCGTAGTGGCCGTAGTTCTCGGGGCAGGCGTCGGCGGAGAAGAAGTTACTGCGGTGCAGCTGGCCGGACTGGCTGTAATTTTGCTCAGTGTGATGAGCGTAAACAGAAGAACGAAATGAACAAACATAATCTGTCGCCGGTAAGACCTTCCGAGCGTTATGTTATTTTGGACGCTTTGAGAGGGTTCGCGCTTATCGGTATAATCCTTGCGAACTATCCCGAGTTTTCCCTTTACACGTTCCAGCCGCCGGAGGTGGCGGCTTCCATGCCTACGGCGGATGCCGACCGGGTGGTAAGGTTCTTGCAATACGTCTTCGTCGACGGCAAGTTTTACACCCTGTTCTCTTTGCTTTTCGGCATGGGCTTTTCTATAATAATCAGCCATGCGGCCGAGCGTGGCGACGGCGGTTTCCGCCTGTTTTACCGCCGAATGGCCGTGCTTGTGCTGATAGGTTTCCTTCATCTGATGTTCATTTGGAGCGGCGACATACTTATGTTGTATGCGTTTATGGGAATGTTGCTGCCGTTGTTCAGGCGTATGAGCGACCGCTGGCTGTTGTGTTGGGCGGCGTTTTTCCTGCTGTTGCCCGTCTTTGTCGACTGTGTTACAGGGCTTTTCGGCATCAGCCTGTCGGCTCCGGCAGTCAGGGCGCAGTGGCATTATTGCAGGATGTACGGCATAACGGAGGAGAACTTCGGCTATTGGCTGCGCGATGCTGACACTTATCGTGAGGTGTTCCAGTTTCTTGTGCAGGGCGCTTTGGTGCGTGTGCAGGAGTTTGTCGACGGCAACCGCTATTTCAAGGTGCTGGGCTTGTTTGTCATAGGGTTTTATATCGGGCGGCGTAAGCTGTACGCCGACTTGGCTGAACACAAGCCGCTATTGCGCAAGGTGTCATCTGTCGGCTTTTTCTTAGGGCTACCGTTGTCGCTGGTTTACGCGTGGAGCGCCGTCAACGGCCATCCTTTCGGCGCGGCGGGTCACTCCGTTCTATATTTTGTCAGTGTCTATCCGTTGGGTTTCGCTTACGCGGCATGGCTTTGCCTGCTTTACCTTAAAAGCCGTGAGGCGGCCGTTTGGCGTTGGCTGGCGGCTCCGGGCAGAATGGCGTTGACCAATTATATAGGCCAGTCGGTTGTCGGCATGTTTCTCTTTTACGGTATAGGTTTCGGTCTTGGAGCCGGTGTCGGTCTTGCGCAGACCGAGCTTACGGCACTAGCCGTGTTTGCTTTTCAGGTACTGTTCAGCTGGATATGGTTGCGCTATTGCCAGTTCGGACCTTTGGAATGGGTATGGCGTATGCTTAATTACGGCCGTACTTTCTGTCTGTGGAACAGGCGGAAGAACTAGGAATTAAGAGCGCGTGTTGAATTAAGAATTAAGAGTTAAGAATTAAGAAAACATGTCTCGTGGGTGATTTTCTTAATTCTTAACTCTTAATTCTTAATTATTTATTTTATGCTTTCCAGCCTTTCGGCCATTTTTTCGATGTAGACCGTTGCGAAATCAACTTTTCCTTCGGGGTCGATAAGATAAAAAGTGGGCACCCATTTTATGTTGTAGGCCGCGCCTACGGTGCTCTCTGAGCCTGACTTACGTTCGCAGTGCTGCATCCAGTCGAGGCCGTTGTTTTCGATGTACGTGCGCCAAGCGTCGACGTCGGTGTCGAACGATACGCCCACAAACGTCACTCCCAGCGGTGCGTAAGCCGCGTGCAGTTCTTTCATACGTCCCGTAGCGGCTTGGCAGTCTTTGCATCCCGACCTCCAGAACTCTATCAGCACGTATCCTCCGCGCAGCGCGGCAAGGCTTATTCCGTCAGGATATTCGTCGGTGGTCATAGTGAATACCGGTGCCGTTGAGCCCGCCGCGAGCAGCGACTTGTCATAGTCGGTATCATCGTCGCCGCCGAACGTGCAGGCCGCGAGGCACAACACGGCGACCGAAAATATGGCGGTAATGGCGGATTTTTTTATTGTTTTCATTTGCTTCAGTCATTGTTTACGTCTGCAAATATAGTCTTTTTTTAGGCAAAAACCATAGTGTGCCTACGCAAATCGTAACCGCCGCAGAAACGCCCTATGGCGGGCGGTTTTCCAATATGCCGTGTTTTGCTTTCCAAAAGACCGTCTTTTGCACGGTGAAAGGTGGCCTTTTACAAGACGAAAGGCCACCTTTTAGAAAACGCCCGGTTTCGGCCTGATTAACAGGCTGTTACAAACTGCTGTCGAAGGGGGCTTCTTCGAGTATCACGCCGTCGCCTGCCGGTGTGTCGTCAGGGGCGAAGCTGCCGGCCTGATACTGGATGCACATCACGACAAGAGCCGCCCCGCCCGTGTTGCGTAGCGCGCGTTTGCCTGCCGGGGCGACGCGCACGAGGCTGCCTTCGGCTACCGGGAACACCTTGTCGTCAACCCGGAACTCGCCCTCGCCGCTGATTATCATGTATAGCTCCTCATGCCGTTTGTGGGCGTGGAGGAACGGGCTGGCCTGCCCGGGCTGCATCGTCTGGAGCGACATCTCCATGCCCGTGGCCTTCAAAGCTTCGCCCGTGAACACCTTGCCGTTGACCGATACGCCTTCGCCGAGCGGCAATACATAATCTTTCAAACCGTCAAACTTGCCCGCAGATACGGCCGTGAAGTTTGTGCCTTCACCCAAAACTTTCAGTTCTTTCATATCAATGTATGTTTTATAAGTTGATGTTTACGGATGCAAAGGTAATGCGCAAATACATGATATGCAAGAAGTTACGCAGACGTTACACGGTAACCTGCACGTTACCGTTGCCTTTTTGCGGCGTATTCGGAAAATGGTTTTTACAAAGTTTAACGTCTATTGATGTGTTATGTAGACCGTTTCGGTTACTTTTGTAGACCCAAACGGTGGTTGTTTATGCTCAAAACAGATGTAAATTACGCACTGTTCCCTCAGTGCCCGATAAGGAACGTGCTGTCAAGAATAGGCGACAAATGGTCGATGCTGGTGCTTTTCACGCTCGAAAAATACGGTGTGCTGCGCTTCAATGGCCTGAAACTGTACATCCCGGACATATCGAAAAAGATGCTGTCGACGGCGCTCAAGGTGCTCGAGGCCGACGGACTGGTGGCCCGCAAGGTATACGCCGAGGTGCCGCCGCGCGTGGAGTACAGCCTTACGGAGCGTGGCCTGTCGCTCATTCCGCTGATAAACAGCCTGATAGACTGGGCCGCCGAGAATATGGAAGACATATTGAAGGACAGAAACGATTATTCAATAAATAACTGACAGCTAAATAAACACCCACTCCAACCCTCCCGAAGGGAGGGATCTTGACAGCCAAATGCCACTGTTTGTTTTACCAATGAAGCAACGCATATTAAGCTCCCTCCCTTCGGGAGGGTTGGGGTAGGTGTTTAATTCCTATTTTTTGTCATACGCGTGTAGCGGATAATCAATCGTGTAGTGCAGCCCGCGGCACTCCTTGCGCTCAATGGCTTGGCGGGTGATAAGGTAACCCACGTTGATCATGTTGCGCAGTTCGCAGATGTCGCGGCTGGCTTTTACGCGCTTGAACAGGGCCTCCGTCTCCTCGTACAGCAGGTCGAGGCGGTCCCACGCGCGCTTCAGTCGCAGGTCGCTGCGAACAATGCCCACGTAGTTACTCATCGTCTGGCCCACTTCCTTGACGCTTTGCGTGATGAGGACTTTCTCCTCGTTTGTCATCGTTCCTTCGTCGTTCCACTCCGGCACGCGGCTGTTAAACTCGTATTCGTCAACGTGGGCTAGGCTGTGGCGTGCCGCCGCGTCGGCGTAGACCACTGCCTCGATGAGCGAGTTGCTGGCAAGGCGGTTGCCGCCGTGCAGCCCCGTGCACGAACATTCGCCTAAGGCGTAGAGGCGGTGTATGCTCGATTCGCCGTTAAGGTCGACCTTTATGCCGCCGCACATGTAGTGGGCCGCAGGGCGCACGGGTATGTATTCCTTGGTTATGTCGATGCCTATGGAGAGGCACTTGTGGTAAATGTTGGGGAAGTGGTGCTTAGTTTCCTCCGGGTCTTTGTGCGTAACGTCGAGGCAAACGTGGTCGATGCCGTGTATTTTCATCTCCTTGTCGATGGCTCGGGCTACTATGTCGCGCGGCGCAAGCGACAGCCGCTTGTCGTATTTCTCCATGAACGACTCGCCGGTGGGCAGTCTCAAGATGCCGCCGTAGCCGCGCATGGCCTCGGTGATGAGGTATGCGGGATGCGTCTCTCCCGGATGATAGAGCGCCGTGGGGTGGAATTGCACGAACTCCATGTCCTGCACTGTGCCCTTGGCGCGGTACACCATGGCCTCGCCGTCGCCTGTCGATATGACGGGGTTGGTGGTCGTCTGGTAGACGGCTCCGCATCCTCCGGTGCACATCAGGGTTACTTTGCTCAGGTAGGTGTCAACCTTCTGCGTGTCTGGATTCAGCACGTAGGCGCCGTAGCACTCTATGTCGGGCGTGCGGCGGGTGACTTCTATGCCCAGATGGTGTTGCGTTATGATTTCCACGGCGAAGTGGTTCTCTTTTATCTCGATGCTTGGATTGTTGCGCACCGCCGCCATGAGGCCGCGCTGTATCTCGGCCCCGGTGTCGTCGGCGTGGTGGAGTATGCGGAATTCCGAGTGCCCGCCTTCGCGGTGCAGGTCATATTTGCCGTCGGCGTTCTTGTCGAAGTTCACGCCCCATTGCACAAGTTCCTTTATCTGCGCGGGAGCGTTGCGCACCACTTGTTCTACCGCTTGCCGGTCGCTTATGTAGTCGCCGGCTATCATCGTGTCCTCGATATGTTTCTCGAAGTTGTCCACCGCAAGGTTGGTTACTGACGCGATGCCTCCTTGCGCCTTTGCCGTGTTGGCCTCGTCAAGCGTAGTCTTGCAGATGATGCAAATCTTTCCTTTGTGCGCCCGGGCTATTTTCAGGGCGTAACTCATACCGGCGACACCGCCGCCGATAATCAAGAAGTCGTATTTATAGACCATATCAGTTGTTGTTTGTTTCATCGGTCAGCCTGCGGCCGATGATAGTCCGGCTTGTGGTTGTCCGCCTGCAAAAGTAATAAGAAACGCTGAAATAATTGTAATTTTCAGGCCATAATGATGTAATTTAACGCATGGCGGGGCTTCATTGGCGGTAGGTTTGACTGTATGGCGGCTGCTTCTTGCAAGGATGGCGTAACCCATTGACTGCCAACATGTTTGCCGCGCCCGTGCAAAAGGCCGTCTTTTGGCTTGCGAAAGGTGGCCTTTTGGAGTGTAAAAGACGGCCTTTTGCGAGGCGAAAGGATTCATCCGCAGTTTAGGTGTATAACGTATAGGTGCCAACCCCGTCCCCGAAGGGG
>CAJMAO010000039.1 GCA_905211345.1 uncultured Prevotella sp. | reverse complement strand
GGCAGCGACCATTGGCTTGCTCCGCAACTGGTGGCCGACGGAGTTTTCAAGACAGGAAGCGAGGAAGCGAAGCTCGCAGGACTGTCAGGACTCGACAGCACGAACGTTCCGGCGGCCAAAGGCCCTATCATTGACAAGAAAGTAAGCAAGAATCCTGAAGGCTGGCAGCGCAAGGCTTGCTGGAATCCGGTGGTTTACCAGATACCCGGCGGCGACCTTGTGATTTACTTTAAGATAGGAAACAAAGTGGCCGACTGGACCGGATGGATGATACGTTCAAAGGACGGAGGCAAGACTTGGAGCAAGCGCGAACCGCTGCAAAAAGACTTCCTCGGCCCTATCAAGAACAAGCCAATATTCAATAAAGGACGAATAATCGCGCCGACCAGCATCGAGGAAGGCGGCTGGAGGCTGTATTTCGAATATTCCGACGACATGGGCAAAACATGGAAACGCACCGACTACGTGGCCATGGACAAAGGAATAAAGATCATACAACCGGCCATCATGATATTGAAAGACGGCAGGCTGGCCGCCGTGGCACGCACACGCAACGAGCACGTAGGCATAACCTATAGTTCAGACAATGGTGAAACATGGTCGAAGATACAACTCATCGACGTGCCCAACAACAACAGCGGACTTGACGTAGTGACCCTGAAAGACGGCCGCCACGCAATGATATGCAACGACCGCCCCGTGCCCAAAGGCATAAAGAACGGCAAAGGGCCGCGCACACCGCTGTCAGTCCTCATATCCGACGACGGCATCAACTGGCACCACTGGGTCACTCTTGAAGACTCGCCCATAAGCCAGTATTCTTATCCTTCAATCATCCAGACGGAAGACGGCAAGCTGCACTGCATTTACACTTGGCGCAGACTGAGGGTAAAACACGTTGTGCTGGATGTCAATAAGTAGTTAAAGTAATTAGAGGAGTTAAAGCAGTTAAAGTCAATACCTTTGCCAATAAAACGGGCAATGGATTTAATGAAGCAACAAAACATCTTACGTTAATGACTTCTAACTGCTTTAACTCCTCTAACTACTAAAAAAACATTCAATCATTATGAAAAAACTATTCTTCCTTTTATCCTTTTTAATATCACTGGCATCGGCAACAGCCGACACATATTCAGTGGCGGGACTGTTCCCTTTGCAAGGAAGCGGACGCATAATCTACAACTTCAACCAAGGCTGGCGCTTCCACTTAGGCGATGCCGAAGGTGCTGAAGCCGCGGCGTTTGACGACAGCAAGTGGCAAATTGTATGCGCGCCGCACAGCGTAAGGCTCGAACCTTCAGAAGGAAGCGGCAGCCGCAACTATCAAGGCGTGGCTTGGTATCGCAAGCACTTCACCGTTCCTGCCGACATGGTAGGCAAGAACGTCACCGTGCATTTTGAGGCGATAATGGGCAAACAAGACATTTTCGTCAACGGCGAAAAAGTGAAAAGCCACCTCGGAGGCTATCTCCCGATTACCATTGACCTGACTGCGCTCGGCATCAAGGCGGGCGACAAATGCCTGATAGCCGTAAAGGCCGACAACAGCGACGACAAGACGTATCCTCCCGGAAAGAAACAGGCCGCGCTTGACTTCTGCTATCATGGGGGAATGTACCGCGACGTTTGGCTCATAGGCAAGTCGCCCGTTGCCATAACCGATGCTGTCGAGGCAAACAAAGTAGCAGGCGGAGGCGTTTTCCTGCATTATGACAACATATCGGAAAAGAGCGCCGACGTGTTCGTAAACGTCGAAGTAGGCAACACTTCACGCTCCACCGCACAGCCTACTGTCACCGCCGTAGTGAAAGACAAGAACGGAAAAGCCGTCAGCTCGCTGTCTAAAAGAATAAAGGTTAAGGCCGGAAATACCGCCGTTGCCAACCTCGCCATGAAACTGAAGCAGCCTAACCTTTGGTCGCCCGAAAGCCCTTATTTATATAATGTTGAAATAACCGTCAGCCAAAACGGCAAAACCGTTGACGGCGGCACTGTACGCATGGGCGTGCGCAAAGCCGAGTTCAAGGGCGACGACGGCTTCTGGCTGAACGGAAAACCTTACCACCAGCTCATCGGCGGCAACCGCCATCAAGACTTTGCCTACGTTGGCAACGCCGTGCCAAACAGCCAACAGTGGCGCGACGCCAAGCGCTTGAAAGACGCAGGCATGACCATCATACGCGCGGCCCACTACCCCATGGACCCTGCTTTCATGGACGCTTGCGACGAACTGGGCCTGTTCATCATCGTGCCTACGCCCGGCTGGCAGTACTGGAACAAAGACCCGCGCTTCGGTGAACTTGTACACGAGAACACAAGGCAGATAATCCGCCGCGACAGAAACCACTGCTCGGTGCTCCTATGGGAACCTATATTGAACGAAACACGCTATCCCGAGGACTTCGCCCTGAAGGCCCTGCAGATAACGCGCGACGAATACCCCTACCCGGGACGGCCGGGAGCCGTGGCCGACATGCAGTCGGCGGGCGTGGCCGATAATTATGACGTAGTGTACGACTGGCCCGAGAACATAGGCAAGCCGACGACGGTGAAAGACAAGTGCGTGTTCACGCGCGAGTTCGGCGAGATGGTTGACGACTGGTACGCCCACAACTGCCTCAACCGCTCCGCCCGCGCGTGGGGCGAACGGCCCATGCTGACGGCCGCCCTGTCGCTATGCGACACTTACGGCACGATGTTCCACGGCAGGCGTCAGTTCATCGGCGGTGCCCAATGGCATCCTTTCGACCACCAGCGCGGCTATCATCCCGACCCGTATTACGGCGGCATATACGACGCCTTCCGCCAGAAGAAATACGCTTTCGAGATGTTCCGCTCCCAGGTTGTCGACTCTGAACCTATGGTGTTCATTGCAAATGAGATGACCCAATTCTCCGATGCCGATGTTACAGTGTTCTCCAACTGCGACAGCGTGCGCCTCACAGTGTTCGGCGAAAAGACCATGACGCTGCCCGTAAAGCACGACCCTGACGGCATACAGTCGGCTCCCGTAGTGTTCAAAGGCTTCTGGGACTTCTGGCAGGCACGCGAGTACAGCTACAAGCAGCGTAATTGGCAGAAGGTGACGCTGCTTGCCGAAGGCATCAGAGACGGCAAAGTGGTGGCCGTGGAGAAAAAGATGCCGTCGCGCCGCTCCACTAAACTTCGCCTTTACGTTGACAGTCTCGGACGCGGACTGACGGCCGACGCAGCGACTTCATCGTAGTAGTGGCCGAAGTGACCGACGACAACGGCAACGTGAAACGTCTGGCCTCTGACAACATCCGCTTCACCGTAAGCGGCGAAGGCCGCATCATCGGCGACGGCGAGGGAATAATGGCCAATCCGCGCCGCGTTGAATGGGGCAGCGCTCCCGTGCTGATACAGGCAACCAACCGCCCAGGCAAGATAACCGTCACAGCCGCCTCGGCCTACGAAGGCACCTACGCCCCCGCCCCTGCCACGCTGACCATCGAGAGCACGGCCGCCGCCTTGCCCTCATGCTACGACGAGGCACCACTCACAAACGCGGCACGCGCAGCCATGCGCAGCCGCATAGGCGGACAGAAAACCATGACCGACGAGGAACGCCAGCGCACCTTGGAGGAAGTGAACCGCCAACAGGCCGACTTCGGCGTGCAGCAATAAGCAGAGCGGTTTACCGGCTGTCTACGCCTGAACCGGCATACTGAAAAGCAGCGTAAGCGGCTGAATAAGAATCTACTGGAACGGCGCAGGAACGGCATTTGCAACTTCTTGAAAATCAGTATTTTACATTTCGCTTTATAAAAGGCGGCCTTTTAGCTTGTAAAAGGCCGCCTTTTATCGTGCAATATGCCATGTTTTGCAACGCCGTTTGCCGTATATTGGAAAACAGCCCGCCGTCATCCTACATGTCCAACCATAAATAATTACACAAAGATGATTTTATACGGCACGGCAAGCTGAATCACTTTTTTTTATTATCTTTGCTCCCATAGAAGCTGTAGTCAGGCTTTCTTACCTGAAAAACAAAACGAAGGCATATCATGAAAAAACTACTCTGCATAGCGGCCGTACTGCTGTCTACATCCGCCCTTACGGCGACGGCCCAGCCCGACATGATTGTCGAGCACTACACCAACGATGAAGGACTGCCGAGCAACACGGTGTACAGCGCCCTGAAAGACAGGGACGGCTTCGTATGGTTCGGCACATGGCACGGCCTGTGCTCGTTCGACGGTGCGAAGTTCACCCCCTACTCCACCCGGCGCAACCATTCGTCTGACGTTCCTCCGCAGAAAGTGAGGAACGTGGTTGAAGACGGCGGCGGCCGCCTTTGGATACGCAACACCGACAACCACCTGTATATGTTCGACAAGTCAGCCGAATCATACCACGACGTTTACAACGAGCTGAAGCGTCTGTCGCGCAACGTGCAGGTGATAAAAGTGCAACGCATTGACGACGGCAACGTGCTTATACTCACGCGCAACAAGGACATGTTCGTGGCAGGTGTGGACAACAACGGAAAAATCAACGTCGAAAAGATATATGACTCGCGGCGCGACATTGACGCGCCCACCATGCGCCTGCGCCGCAACGTGCTGGGCGAGAACGGCAAGTACGTATATTGGCTTACCACACGGCTCGACATGGACGCGGCCAAGAAGGGCGCGCAAAAGCCCGTGCTGGGCAAAACGGCCGGCACGGTGGCCTTCACCTGCTTCAACAAGACAGGCAAATACGTATGCGCCGGAACATCCTACGGAGCGTTGCTCATCGTCAACGCGGCGTCAGGCAAGGCTGCAAGGCTCTCGTTTAAAGGCATGAATGACGCGGTGACAAGCATCAACATAACGAACGGGAAGCTGTATTTCACCACCTCAAAAGGTCTGTTCTCCGTAGCCAAGGGCGGCAGTCCCAAACTTGAAACAGACGGTGTAGGCCGCGTGGCGGGCACGTTTGCCGACAAGTACGGCAAGCTGTGGCTGTGTACAAGAAACGGCATTATGCTCAACTACGACCCCGCAACGGGCCGCAAGGCCACGTTCACCTTGCCTCAGGACAGTCTGTTCGCCGAGATGAAATTCGTCGACACCGGAGCCAACGGCCTGTTCATACTGCAAAAAAACGGCGAAGTGTGGCGATACGACCACGCTTCAAGGATGGTTCAGAATGTCAACCTGCTCAAGGAATTCAAAGACGACATCAACGAGACCAACTTCTTCGACGTTGACATCGACCATGACGGCATCCTTTGGCTGTCGTCCACGACGAGCGGAGTGTACAAGGTGTGCTTCCCTAAATACAGCTTCAAGTTTCTTTTCCCCGACCTGTTGAAATGCACGTCAGCCAACATCGACGGCGTGCGCGTAATCCAACAGACACGCAACGGCGACCTGTGGGTTGGCACGCGGGGCGGCGACCTGTACTGCATCGACCCTAAGACAAACAGGGTGAAGCGGCGGTTCGGCCCTGACGACATAGGCAGCGTGTACCACATAATGGAAGACCGCGACGGCAACCTGTGGTTCTCCACCAAAGGCTCGGGGCTCGTAAAAGGCGTGGTTGACGAGCTTGCACCGCAAGGGCTGAGGCTGACAAGGCACATGAACCGCCGCGGCGACCCCTCGTCACTTAGCAGCAACCGGGTGTATTACACCTATCAGGACAGCCGCGGGCGCATCTGGGTATGCACGTTCTACGGCGGACTTAACCTCATGGAGACGCACGCCGGGCGCACGGTGTTCCGCAACAAGCAGAGCGGACTGAAGACATACCCCGGCTATGAACTGTACACCGACGTGAGGGTTATAGCCGAAGACCACGACGGACGACTGTGGGTAGGCACCACCGACGGCCTGATGTCGTTCGACGGCGACTTCGACAAGGCCGCCGACATCCAGTTCGAGACATATCGCGGAGGCCGTAACTCGGGCGTGACGAGCAACGACATATCCACCATGTACAAAGACCGCGACGGCAACATCTGGATGGGCATATTCGGCAACGGCCTCAACCGGCTGGAATACTACGACAAAAGACACCGCCGCCCCGTGCTGAAGCAGTACATCATGAACGACCGCCACGGCGGCAACGCCATCATGTCGATAACCGAAGACAAAAGCCGCTGCCTTTGGATTGGCACCGAGAACGGGCTGGCAAGCCTGAAAAGGGGCTCGTCGTTCGTAAAACACTACGACCGTTTTGCCGGATTTCCCGACGTAACGACCGAAGACAACACAGCTGTTTGCCTGCAAGACGGCCGCATACTGATAGGATGCAGGCAGGGACTGCTGGCCTTCAACCCCGCCGCGGTAAGGAGCGAGAACGAGCAGAAGTTCAAGACTTTCATAACGGACTTCAAGGTTTTGAACCGCGAACTTGAAGACTTCGACCCGCCGATACATGAAGGTTCGGTGAAATATGTAAGGAAAATCACGCTCAGGCACGACCAGTCGACGTTCACCATAGAGTTCTCGGCGCCTTATTACGCCGACAACAGCCTCATACCTTACACCTACATACTTGACGGATACGAGCAGGAATGGCACAACAACGGAAGCAACCGCATAGCCTCCTACGCCAACGTGCCGCCCGGACGCTACACGTTCCGCGTGAAGGTTAACGACAACGTGTCGCCCGAGTGTACGCTCGAAGTGGTAGTGCTGCCGCCGTGGTGGGCCACATGGTGGGCCTACACCATTTACGTCATGCTCGTAGCATTGGCCCTCTACGGCATAGCGCGCACGGTGATGTACGTCATCAGGATGCGCAACGAGGTGTACATAAACGACCGTCTGGCCGAGCTTAAGATACGCTTCTTCACCAATGTGAGCCACGAGCTGCGCACCCCGCTCTCGCTGATAAAAGGTCCGGTGGAGGAACTGAAGACCACCGAGAAACTAAGCCCCACCGGGCGTGAGTATCTCGAGCTGATAGAGCGCAACTCTAACAAGATGCTCCAGCTTGTCAACCAGATTCTCGACTTCCGCAAGATACAGAACGGCAAGATGAGACTGCATGTCTCGTTCGTCGACATCAACCGCATGATAGAGACGCTCATGGGCGAATTCAAGGTGCTGGCCGACGAGAAGAACATAGCATTCGTGTTCGAAAAGCCCGACGAGAGAGTGTCGGCATGGTGTGATGCCGAGAAAATAGGCGTAGTGCTCAACAACCTGATAAACAACGCCTTCAAGTATACCGACGAGGGCGGCACTATCTGCGTGGCGCTTGAACACGACCACGACCGCAAGACTTGCACGATAAGAGTGGAGGACGACGGCGCCGGCATACCCTCGACACAGCTCGAACAGATATTCGAACGCTTCTCGCAAGCCGACAACAAGACCTCCGGCGACACTACGTATGCCGGCACGGGCATCGGCCTGTCTCTGTCAAAGGAATTCGTGAACATGCACCACGGCCGCATCTGGGCCGAAAACATAAACGGCGGCAAGGGCGTGGTGTTCTCGGTGGAGATACCAACGGACAAGGAGCAATTCGACAAAGACGACATCGAGGTGTACTTCGACGACGGCACAGCCGAGAAGAACGTGCAGGCCGACGGCAGCGAACCGGCTGACAACAACGACGGCGACAACAACGAAAAGACGGCCGACGACGTTCCCACGGTGCTGCTCATAGAAGACAACGCCGACATGTGCCGTATGCTGAAACTGCAAATCGGCGACAGGTACAACGTGCTCACGGCGCACGACGGCCGCGAGGGAATGAAGAAAATCTACCAATACCACCCCGACATCATCGTCACCGACCTCATGATGCCCGACATGGGAGGGCTCGACGTGTTGCGAAGCGTGCGGCAAGACTTCAACATAAGCCACATACCCGTAATCATCCTTACGGCCAAGAACACCGAGGAAGACAAGATGAAAGCCGTAAAAGCCGGCGCCAACGCCTTCATAACAAAGCCATTCAGCAGCAGCTATCTCACGGCGCGCATCAACCAGCTGCTTGAAGAACAGCGCATATTCCAGCGGAAAATGGTGGTGCAGACGGCCGTCGACAACACAGGCGAGGGCGACGCGGGCGAAGAATACGAACGCCACTTGGTGAAGAAAGACATTGAGTTCATGCACAAGATACACCAGATAATCGAACAGAACCTCAACGCCAACGACTTCAACATCGACACCATAGCCGGCACGATAGGACTCAGCCGGTCGGCCTTCTTCAAGAAGCTGAAAAGCCTCACGGGCTTCGCCCCGGTAGACCTTGTGCGCGAAATACGCCTCAACAAGGCCGCGAGACTTATCGAGACGACCGACAACAACATCACGGAAATAGCCTATTCGGTGGGCTTCCGCGACGTGGGCTACTTCGGTAAATGCTTCAGGAAGAAGTATGGCAAGACACCGAAGGAATACCGCAACGAACTGAGAAACAAAAACTGAATTTGCAAAAGGTGGCCTTTCGCAATGCGAAAGGCCACCTTTCATGCCCTAAAAGGTCGTGTTTTGCGACGCAAAACACGGCCTTTTGCATAACGGTTGATAACATCCTGACTTTCAATAAGATATGAGCCGGCAGGAAACACCTGTCCTGACACATGATTTAAACGCCACAAACGCTCCGCTTAAACAGTCATAACGGCCAATAATAGGGTTCATCCGCAGTTCTGGTGTATGGCAATTGTTTCGAAAATTAAGAGATACATGCTATCAGAATGCACCACTTGTATGGGCATAATTTATTATGCCCGCACGCCACGGAGGGGCGTATTAACCAAGCACGGCAAATGAAATACGTTTCTGCGAAACGTGCGGACATAATAAATTATGTCCCTACAGTGGCAGTGTTTTTTTATATGACTTATCATAAATGAAAGCGGTATCATACTCTTAAACTGCGGATGAATCCAATCTAACGGTTCTTCCATAATGGCGGACACTGTCCAATGTTGCGGCATACATGCAATCCGCCACCGCAAACAGTCAGGAACACGGCGGCAACACATAATAAAACATGGGCGCACCCGGCAGGCGCGCCCATATTAAAATCCGACTTCAAACGAGCCGTCAGTATCATGTCAATCACTCGGCCAGCGGGTCAAATGTGCCCGGAGCGTTACCGTTGTTATAGTCTTCCCAGCCTATTGTCTGAGCGGCGGCCTTCATGTTGCTCTGCGGGCCGCGCGGAATACCTAGCAAGTAATACTGCGGACGGAAGTTGATATACAGCTTCACTTTGCTGGCCGACCATGCGTCGCCCTTGTGGTCTTTGCGTACCAAGTTGTCGGCATACCACTGTTTCAGCACTTCCAGCTGCGGAGCTAGGTCTTGCCTCAGGTCAACGGCGGCGCAGCGGGCTACGCCAGCCTTCTTCAGCGGGTCGTCTTCATCCTTGGCGGTAGTGCCGCCGGTGCCGTATTTGTCAGCCACGCGGAACTCCATCCTGTCGCGGCGTTGGCCGTTCAGCGGCTTGATGCCCAGCCAGTTGCAGGTGTTGCCGGTCCAGCCGGTGAGGTCCCATGAAGACGGCGCTCCCGCAACTTTGCCCGTGCCCCCGTCAAAGAGCATCCAGCGGCGCATGTCGTCAAAGCGCTTGCCTTCGTAGGCGAACTCTATCTGGCGCTCGTACAGTATGGCCGACATGCACTTCGCCTTGTTGCCGGCAAGGTCTGCGTCAAGGCCGTAGTTGTTGGCCGCGGTGTATCCGGCGCGGGCGCGTATCTGCTGCAGATAGCTTACGGCTTCGGCCATTTGGTTGGCTCCGCAGGCAGCCTCGGCAAGGTTGAGCAGCACTTCGGCGTAGCGTATTTCCATGTACGGCTGTGCCGAATAGGCGAAACCGCCGTTCTGTGACTCCGCGTTGAAGTTTGTGTATAGCGGGTTCGGGTTTACGTCGAGGTCGTCGGAACGTTTGCGTACATACACGCCCGGGGTGCCCGTGCCGTGCGCGAGGAAGTTGTCCGCTCCGTAAGAGTTGCTGCTTGCGGGGTTGTCGCGGTCTTCAGCCGAGTTGTACCATACGTAGTTCCACAGCTCGTAGTCCTGTCCGTTGTTGTACTTGGGGTCGTTGGGCTGCTCTACCGAGCCGTCGCCCTTGTATGCCCAGCGGAAGCCCGGCATGGCGAACGTGCGGTAGAAGCGCGGGTCGCGGTTCATGAACGGGTGCTCCCTGTCGTACTCGTATTCCGACCTGTCCAGCTTGGTGTACGTTTGTGCCGTCGTGGGCACTTTGCCGTCGGCCATCGGGAACAGGTCAACCAGCATTGCCGAAGCCCTGAAGCCTGAGCCTGTGGTGTTTGCCGGGCGTATCCAGCGTTCCCAGCTGTTGTTCTTCTGGCCGTCGCCGGTCGTCGTCTGGTTGTACAGCGTTACGAACACGGCCTCGGGATTGGCCGTAGTGCGCTGGTTGAACATGTTGGCGAATGACGAGCCGTTTATGTTGTTGGCCTCGTTGTACAGGCCGTAGCCGCAAGCGTTGATTGAGTCAAGTTCCAGCTTCATCAGGTTGTAGGCGTTCGTCCAGCGCTCGGGGGCGTCCTTGCGGTTGAACAGCGGGCTGGCCCATAGCAGCAGCACGCGGCCTTTCAGGGCGAGGGCCGTGCCGGTGGTCACGCGGCCGTAGTCGCTTCCGCCCCATCCGCCGTTCATGGTGAACGGACCCAGCAGCTTGGCTGCGGCATCGAGGTCGCTCAGTATGAAGTCAACCGTCTGCTTCGTTGTGGCGCGCGGGAATACGATGCCTTCCTCAGGGTCTACCACCTCGGTCACGATAGGCACGCCTCCGTAGAATTTCAACAGGCTGTAGTAGCACCACGCGCGGAAGAAGTATAGCTGGCCTAGTATCTCGTTTTTCTGCTCCTGAGAGATGGAGCCGCCGTTGACACCGCGTATCACGTCGTTGATGTTGCGTATGCGGCCGTACACTGCTTCCTGTATATTGCTTATTTGTCCGCAGAAATAGTCGGGCACACGGTTGTCCCCGTCAGACATCAACTCCGTCTGCGGGTCGACGTAACAGCTGAAGCCGCTGTATTCCTCGGTCGACTTCGCTTGGTCGTCGTCACGGCCGGTCGACGGGCTTTTCCATACATGGTTGCCGGCGGTTTCGTTGATGTCCGGCAGACACCAAGCGTATATGTCGTTCAGGCGGGCCTTGCATCCGTCGTAGTCGTCATAAATCTCCGGGCCTACGTTGTCGTAGTTTCTCTTGTCCTCAAGGAAGCTGTCGCTGCACGATGTGAGGGCAAGTCCTGCGGCAAGGCCGAAGCCTAACAATTTTATCTTATTTGCTTTCATCATTGTTTTCAGTTAGAATTATCCATGAATTAGAACGTAAGGTTCACGCCTACGGTGAACTGTCTCAGGGTCGGGTATCTGTCGTAGCGGCACATCGGATCCATGAAGTTGTCGGGATACGGGTTGTAGAAGCTCAGCAGGTTCTGGCCCGTGATGTTGATGCGCGCGTTCTGCAGTCCTATCACCTTCACCCAGTTTGACGGTAACGTGTAAGCCAGCGTGATTCGCCTGAGCGTCACTTGCGTGCTGCTGATGCGCCAGAACGACGATGTCAGCGAGTTTACGCTAGCGTAGGCAAGGTTAGGCAGGTTGCCGTTGCGGTTCTCCTTAACCACGAGGTTGCCCTGCGCGTCGTAAACGTTTTGGTAAGAATACATGTTGTCCACGTTCCAGAACGAAGGCATGTTGGTGAACTCCAAGCCGTCGCCCGGCTCCAGCGCTGCGTTCGGCACTGTTGTGTATCCGCCCCATGAAGCGTTGAGTTGCGCCGTGAGCGACAGTCCCTTCCAGTCTGCCCCGAGGTTCAGGGTGAAGCCGTAAGGATTGCTGCGGTCTGACAGGTGAACGGCGTCTTCGTCCACGCTGACCACTCCGTTCGGTCCGGCATACGTGCCGTCGGGCTGCTGCGCTCCGCGCACGTCCTTGTAGATGAGCATACCCGGGCGCACTTCGTCCTTTGACATGCCTAGGTAAGACGTGATTTTGTACTTGTCGAAATACTCCTCAATGTCTTGGAACGAGCGGAACATGCCTATGCATTGCAGGCCCCATAGACCTAAGTCGGTGCGGTGGCCGCGCTGGATTTCCTTGTAAATGTAGCTTGTGACCCAGTCCATGTTGAGCACCTTGTTGTCTGAATAACCTGTGTTCAGGCCGATGCGGTACTTGAAGTCCTTGCCAATCTTGTCTCTCCACGTTATGCCTATCTCGTAGCCCCATGCGTCCAACTCGCCTTTGTTTACCGAAGCGGTCTGAGTTCCGATGGTCGCCTGTATGTTCTGTGAGAAAGGAATGAGCATCTCGCGGTTCCACTCGCGGTACATGTCGAACGTTACGGCGAGGCGGCTGTCAAGCACGTTGAAGTCGAGACCGAGGTTAAACTTGTACACCTTGTCCCAATGCACGTCGCGGTTCACGGCAGAGTTGTACCTGTTTATGGTGATACGGTTGCCGCTGTCGGCGATTGTCGTGCCGAACACGGGACCTTTGTTGGCATCCTGGGCATACACCTGCATCCACTGCCAAGCAGGAATGTTGTCACGGCCGGTGATACCGAACGACGCGCGAATCTTCAGGAAGTCAACCCAAGGCAGGGCTTTCTTAAACCAATTTTCCTCTGACATTACCCAGCCAGCGCTGAACGACGGGAACACTCCCCAGTAATTTTCGGGGGCGAACTTCGTCGACGCGTCAGAGCGGATAAGGAATTCTGCAAGGTATTTGTTGGCGTAAGCGTAATTGATACGGCCGATGTAAGAGAGCGTTCCCGACTCCGAGCGGGTGAAAGTGATGGTCTTTGTGGTTGGGTTGGCTGAGTTTGACTGCCCCGTAGTGAATTGGTAAGGCTTGTTCTGGTATGCGTACAGGTATTCGCTTTCAGCCTCCGATTTCTCTATTGAGAACAGCGCGCCTACCGAGTGCAGACCGAAGTCGCGGTTGTAGGATGCCGTAAAGTTCATCTGGTAGTTGTCTGTGCGCACCATCGAGCGGCTAAGATAAGCCTCGTTGCCGTTTGTGACGGTTCTCAAGAGGAAGTTGCTGTCGTCCAAGAACGGGTCGTAGTCCTGTCCTGCAACCGGGGTGTAGAGGTGCTGTCCGCTACCGGTGCGGTTCTGCATTACGTAGATGTCGTAATCGGAAGCGTACTGGTTGCTCTTGTCCGTGTTGATGCTCTTTGAGTAAGAGAAGCGCAGGTTCAAGCCTTTCAATATCTTGCTCCATCCGAAATCATAGCTCAGGCTGGCATTGATGTTTATGTTTGAGGTCATGTTGCGGCTGTAGTCGCCGTTGTGGCGCAACTCGTTGAACGAATAAGCCTGAGTGGCATCGGCTTGCGTGTTACTGATACCGTAGGCTGCTATAGGTCTGCCGTTGACGTATTCCGGCAAGTAGCGCGGACGGGTGAGCAGGAAGTTATAGTCGTTTTCAGAATTTGTACCTCCAATCTTGATGTTCGAGCTGTTTTTCTTGCCATAGTCTCCTGACACTCCGAGGTTGGCCGAGAGCCATTTGCTTACCTTCACGTCGATGCCGGCGCGGTAGTTCCAGCGGTCGTAGTCGATGCTGCCGAGGTTACCGTCCTTGTCGTAGTATGACA
>CAJMAO010000038.1 GCA_905211345.1 uncultured Prevotella sp. | reverse complement strand
TTATTGGCTGCATACCTACCGCAAGTTCCGCTTTGCTCCACATGCGGTTAAGCATTGTTGGACCTCTTTGAGGCCCTATTACCACGAATGCCTATACACCAAAACTGCGGATGAATCCAAAAAAAACGTAAAAATTCCGCCGCACGCCCGGCATTTTAGTTGCGCATGACATTATTTTACGGCCTCATTAACCAAAAAATTTACAATATGGAAAAGAAGACTGTCAACGCGATTTACATCGAATGGAAAGCAATGAAGAAACAATGCGTGAAAGAATCAAGCCTCGCCACCTACACCATCAACGCCGAAAAACATATACTGCCGGCATTGGGCGACAGCATCGACATCGACGACACATCGATACAGGCGTTCGCCACGAGCCTAATGGAGCAGGGACTGACCACGAGCACAGTGAAAGACATACTATTAGTGCTGAAGATGATACTGATGTTCGGCTACCGCAAGGGATGGACAGACTGGCGCGAATGGAACATAAGGCTGCCGAAAGACGAGGCGCGCAACAGCAACAACGTGCTCACGCCGACAGAACAGAAAGTCATGATGACATTCCTCAGCCGCCACTTCTCGTTCCGCAACCTAGGACTTTACATCTGCCTGTCAACTGGTATGCGCATAGGGGAAATATGCGCGCTGAAATGGGGCGACATAGACATCAGCTCGCAGCTGATAACCGTAAGCCGCACAATCGAGCGGATATACACCATCGACGATGACAACCGACACACGAAAGTGATAATAAGCACGCCGAAAACAGTAAAGTCAAACCGCGACATACCTTTAAACCACGACCTGTTCACAATACTGAAACCGGTAATGAAGCTGACAAACAGCAATGACTACGTGCTGACAAACAGCGAAAAACCGCTGGAACCGCGCGGATACCGCCGCTACTACAAACGCCTTATGGCAGACATCGGTATGCCGCAGATAAAATTCCACGGCCTGCGCCACACCTTCGCAACGCGCTGCATAGAATGTAACTGCGACTACAAAACTGTCAGCTCAATTCTCGGCCACGCCAACATCAGCACCACGCTCAACCTGTACGTACACCCCGACATGAACCAAAAGCGTAAATGCATCGACAAAATGATGAAAACAGTGATGAAAGCGAAAAAATAATATGAATCATTCAAGGAGTTAAAGAAGTTAAAGGAGTTAAAGAAGTTAAAGGACAAATGCTTTTATAGGAGTTAAAAGACAAATGCACTGCCATAAAAGCTCCTTGGAATAGAGGAAATTCATAAAAGGTAAAAAAGTAAAAAGGCAGTAATATCAACCTTTTTACTTTTTTACTTTTTCACTTTTTCACCTTTTCACCTTTTCACCTTTAAATATTCCCTGTCAGCTAATCAAGCTCCCTCCCTTCGGGAGGGTTGGGGTGGGTTTTAGGTTGCCATGGCTTGGGTGTCAGGTATCGGTGTCAGGCACTGTTTACTTCCTCACGAACTTCCGTCCGTCCTGTATCAGTATTCCCTTGGCCGACCTCGACACACGCTGTCCGTTAAGGTTGTACACGGGAGCGTCGGGGTCGAAGCCATTGCCGGCATCGCCAACCACGGCGTTATCGATGCCCGACGTGCCGTTGTTGTTTGTAAACTTGAACGACATCGTGCCGTCGGAGTTTTTCTTTATCGCCGTTACCGACTTGTTCATGTAATACGAACCGTCCGTGTTTTTGTTGTACACTTCGGCGGCGGGCTTCGACGTGTTGGTAAGCCCTGTCAGGCCGCCGCGCGGCCATACATCGCCCGAGGGCGTATTCATCCATGAATTTGCATCCGCCTGTATCGGAGTGCAACGCTCGTGGGCCGGATATATACCGTACATCTGTTGTCCGCCAGTACTGTTCACTACGTTATATGTCCATGCAGTCCGGTTGTAGTCCACGTGTGTTATCAGCATACCCGAATTTGGTACGTACGCATCCCATTTGCCGCTTGTCTGCCGGTTTTCCAGCATGTAGTACTCGTTGCGGTTGCCGTCGTTGTAGATGATGTAAGCCTCACCTTCTCCGTTGTTACTGCCCAGCGCGGGCATGTTGCTGACGGTTACTTGCTCCGCGTTCAGTTCGGTCGGCGTAAGCCAGCCTATCGCCATGCGCTCGTAAGCCGTGTATTCCGGCGGGGTCATGCCGTTGTCGTTGTATGAGCCTTGGTCCATGAGGCTCCACGCGTACATTCCGTAGCCCCCGCTGTATTGGGAGTCGTACATGTCCATGAGTCCGAGGCAGTGTGAGAACTCGTGGCACAGCGTGCCTATGCCGTCAAGGTCGCCATAGCCGTTAAGCTCGCCACCGCAGGCGTAGGTGTTGACCGTCACGCCGTCGATGCGTACAGTGTTGTTCGTATATATAAGCTCAAATTCGTGCGGCCATATCGTATTCGGGTCTTGCTGGTATGAAGCCTCACCGTGCCCGGCGTAAAGTATGTACACTTGGTCAACCTCGCCGTCGCCGTCCCAGTCGTATTGCGTGAAATCCAAACCGGGGTTCTGCTCCTTGGCCATTGTGCAGGCATCGGCCACCATTTTGCCTACGATGCTAATGTTATCGTCACCGGACGAATTGTTTTGTCCGTAGTAAGCGTATCCGTTGGGCATTGCTACCGGTCCTACGACATCAAACGTGAGGTCGAACGTGCCGTAGCTCTGGTGCTTGAAATAGTCACGGATTGAGCCGGTGAAACCTAAGTCTGTGAAATTCTCCTCGTTGGCTATACGGTTGTAAAGCTCGGGCGTATGGTCGTCGGCGAACTTCAGGTCGGCGAACTCTACGAGCACTATCAGCCCCTTCTTCTCGCCCTCGTAGGCGCTTGCTGCACGCCCTGCCTGCGACGGTGCCTTGCGTACGCGCATGGCACGCTTCGCCCGTCCTTCGGCCACTGCCTGACGCCTTGCGGCGGCGCGGGCGGTAATTGCCTCAATGTCGGCAGGCTCGTAAACGCCCGCCTTCGCGCTCTCAACGAATTGACGGCCGTCCTCCGCCTGCCAAAAGTGGCAGAACTCGTCGCCGCGCAGCTCAACGCGCACCTCAGTGCCGTCGGCCAGCGTCACCGTCTTCCACTGTCCCCGCTTCGCGGGCACGGCCAGCACGGACGCGAAAGCCAGTGCCAACGGTAATGTAACGAATAATCTTTTCATGCTTTCCTAATATTATATTTATTTGTTAATAATGAACAAACGTTTTCGTCAAATTCCATAAATACATTTCATCCACATTTGCTTATTCTTCATGACACGTTTTCCCCATCCTCCTGTAGAGACGCGATTCATCGCGTCTCACGGTTTGTATGCGTCGGTTTGCCTATGTCTCACGATTCATCCATGTTTGTGTTTCAGACGCGATGAATCGCGTCTCTACAGGTTGCGGTTGCCATTGCGTATCCCGCATCCCGGCGGATCTGTAATACGGCACAACACAGTACGTTCCCAACCCTCCCGTTCCGCCGGATTTGCAATCCGGCGGGGCTTAACTACGGATTTGTAATCCGTACGCCATCGGTTGTGCGGATTGCAAATCCGCTGTTAAATCGTGTCGGATTGCAAATCCGACACAACGCTGAAAAGGGAAAAACTGCTGCAAAATAGCGAAAAAGTCCCGGCCGGACTTTCGAGTTCAGCCGAGACTTTACCTATATCAGTCGTCTTGTCCGTTAGGCATTACTTCCTGATGAACTTGCGTCCGTCTTGGATGAGGATGCCCTTGGCAGACTTGGATACGCGCTGTCCGTTGAGGTTGTAAACCGGGGCGTTCGGGTTGAAGCCCTTGTCGGCGGCGTTGTCTACTACGGCGTTCTCGATGCCTGTTGTTACGTCGTCAAGCGTTGCAGTACCCTGAAGCAGGATGATAGGTGATTCTGCTGTAAATCCGCGGCCTGTGATGTTGACTACAGCCCAACGGCCTTCACCGGCAGGACATTCCGTAGCAGTGAAATTGATCAAATTAATTCCATAATCCTCCCAATTATCAGTAATCGCTGTATATTCGGTAATCCAATCGCCTACACCGTCGCTTGAATTTACAACTTCGTATTTGTAATTTGGCATACCGGTTTCAGCATCCAACCAAGGTGTAGCAGTCTCTACATATACACTCACGTCAGCACCGTTTTCCAGTTGGCTTGAAGTACCATCTTCTGATATGCGAAGTACGTTGCAGTCTTCTGCTACCTCTGTTTCTGAAATTTTCAATGCCGTATTCACATTTACATAATCAAACAAGGCGTTGAAGTTTACAGGAAGGCTGTTGTCTCCCGAATAAAGTTCGTCAGGCTCACCGGTCGTAGCATCGGTAACCAGCAAAGCTGCTGCCTCTATAGGAGCCTCTGCCCTTGCTTTATACATGTAGAAACCAAGATTTACATTTGAATTGTCAAGACCCGTTATCTCGATATTGAATGGCTGGTCGATAACGAAAGCCTCTGGAGTAGGACCGAAAATAGGATCATCATACATCTTTTGGAATGTAACGGTCCACATGTGAGCGTTTGTCCAGCCAGTTCCCAACTGAGAAGAACCTAACGCTTTACCATCGTATAGATCATAAAAGTCGTCCATTCCGGCAGTCAACGTTGCAATTTCACTTCCGTCGTCAGCAGTAATCTTCATTGTCAATGTAGCCCCGTCCTTAAGAGGGGTGTCATCATTGTTTGAAATTGCCTGTATGAATATGTTATCAACATAAAGAGGAGACATCGGCTTGTCAAAATGCTGGCGCACTCCTTTTACATTATATACTCCGCCCTCCTGAGTTTCTACCTGACCTGAACCAAAGCCGTACTGGCCACCAGCATAACCAAAGAAATTGGCAGCCATATTAGTTTCTTGGAAGGTCAATGGCATTACTGTTATCGGAGAATACAATCTTGAATTGTCAGCGGATGCCCCGATTTCTGTAGGGATATAATCCTGAACATCATCAAAAGCATACTCATTCGGAATAAAATAAACATCATTGCCGTTTGTCAACACAGGCGCAGGATAAAGACCGCTAATACCCGTTGCTGTTTTTGAACCGGGTATACCTGTCCAAACAAAGTTATTGGATTGGTCAACAAGTCCATAATCTGCAGCACTTTCACCAGCCCATGTCCAAGTGCCGGCTGCGCCTGGATTCATGTTTACAAACGTAGCGTCAACAAAGCCCGGAGTACATAATATAGTAACGGAATAACCTTTGCCATCAGCCGACATTCCCATATACATAGAACCTGCGGGAGTGGTAAAATAATTACCTGAAGCAGCCGTCCTCATAGGTTTGTTGGCGGCTTTTGCCACAGTAAAGTTAGCCTTGCCCGGATAAACCTTGGCCTTGGTCACGTCAATTTTCTGAAGACCTGCCAACCCGTCTTGAGCAAAAGGTTGAGCGAAACCCATGGCTGTCGCCAAGAGCGCTGTCAAAGTAAACATTGTTCTTTTCATAATCACAAAGTTTTAAATGGATTAATAACGTTTAATGGTAAACCATTTAGTCTCTCCGGTCGAGAATGTTATATTACTGAGATTGAACTTCGTAGTAGCTGCATTAACCGCAAAATCAGCCGTAAACTCAGCAAACAAATTCGATATAGCCGGAACAGAGCTAAATATAGTCGAGGCTGCCGTGTCGGCCGGCCCGTCATAAGAGAGAGTATAACCTCCGTCTATCGGAGTCATTGAGAATTTGTACGAGGCATTAACAGTAGCGTTACGATTCGTCTTAAGGTTTATGACACACATCAACTGTCCTTCATCAAGCGTCCAATAAATGTAGTTCATCGTATATCGCAATGAGGTGAATCCAGTCCTTACAGCCTCGTATTTTGCCTTCATATCCTCAGACATATCTGAAGTTCTGCTAAGTCTCCATGTATTGCCGTCCTCCATAGCCATCATAAAGAATTTTGCGGGTTCCTCCCCCTCGATGGTGAACTCGGGGTGATCCACACCGGTGAACATGTCCTGCCCCTCGTCGTAGACGAACTCCTGCGCCTTCGTCCCGTCCGGTGCCTCCATCTCGTCGCGGAAGCGCATGTAGTACTTGCCGCCGCGCTTGGTTATGAGGTATGGGTGGTAGCTCTCCTGAAGTATCGGGTCGCCGCCGTAAGGATAGATGTTGGGTATGCTCGTGCTGGCGTCGGCCATCGACATCACGCTGTCGCCGAGCGTCACTACGCACTCGTTGGGTGCCGAAGCCGAGAATATCCTCTCGCCGAAAGCCTGCACGTCCTCTATGTACTGCCGGAAGTCGACGCCCTCCTCAAGGCGCGTCAGGCGGTCGTACGTGCCGCGCTTCTTGCCCTTGAGCATGGCCGAGGCCGCCCCGTCGGCAAGGTCGATGATGACGAACTCGTAGTCGCCCTCGCCGCCGCGCCCGGTCTCAAGGCCGAGCGAGGGGGTCTCCTTCGGGTCGCAGAAGGCGTGTATGCAGTCGTTGTACGTGTTGAACGTGAGCACGGGGCCGTTGTCGGCTATCACCTGCCAGGCCGACTCGTCCTCAAGGTAGGTGCCTCCGGAGAACTCGTTCTTCATGGCCATGCGCACGGACTCGTCGTCGTTGAACTTCATCAGGAGCAGGTAGCCCTTTCCCTGCACGCCCTCGACGCCCTTCGTGGGGTAGTACTCCATGGCCCATCCGTCGGCGGCCGACTTCAGTCGCTCGGTGTATGTAACCTTGCTCTGGTCGAGGCGGTTGGCGGCCGACGAGCTGAATATGTCGTCCTCCTCGCGCAGCCAGTGAAGGCAAGCGCGGCGGCGGAGAGCAGGGTCGTTGAAAATATCTTTTTCATGTTGTATGTCCTTTATTATTGTTCGTTGGTGGTTTGCAAAGCCTTGTATTTCTCGACCTCGTCGACGAGCGACTGCATGAGCGTCTTCGACGGGTCGCTCTCGAGCGGCGCGGTCAGGCGGTTGATGTAGCCGCCGCCGGCGTCGAACACGAAGTTCCCGTCGGCGTCGGTCACCCACTGGCGCCGCTGCACCTCGTCGCGCAGCGCGTCGAGGTCGATGCCGAAGCTGGTCTTGAGCCACTCGCGCGTCATCTCGAGCTTCTGCTCTATCAGGTTGCGCCCGTCGATGCCGTCCTGCTCGAGGTACTGGATGTTGCCCTCGGCGTCCACGGCGGCGGTACCGTCGGCGTTACGCGCTATGACCTTGCGCTGTATCGTCCACTGCTGCTCGCTCTCGTCCGAGCCCTCGTTGGCCGAGACCTCGTAGAAGTAGCCTATCGAGTCGCGGTTGGCCGTGCCGGCGTTGACCTTGGCCTCGAGCGCCTTGAACTTGGGTGCGTCCATGTCCACGGTCTCCCAGTCGTAGCCCGCGGTGTTGAGCAGCCCGTCCCACGTCTTCTTGTCCTTGACGATGTAGTTGGCTATCACCTCCACCCAGTCCTCGCGTGCCTGCGACGAGGCGTAGGACGATACGAAGCCCTGGGCGGCGGCCAGCGAGTCGGGCGTGTGCTGCCAGTCTATCGGGTTGTACGTGCTCTGCGAGAGCAGCGGGAAGGCCGTCGGGTATACGTAGTTCTGGTTGAGGATGTGCGAGAACTCGTGGTGCATGGTCTTGAAGAACTTCTCGTTGAGGGAGTCGATGTTCTCCTCGTTGAGGTTGTTGGTGTTGTACAGGGTTATCTTCAGGCCCCCCTCGGCCTCGCCCAGCGTCTCGGTGCCCGAGGGCGGGTTGTACGACGGCGAGCCGATGACGTGGATTATCCTAGGGCTGTACTCCTTGAGGAACTCCTCGCCGGCGCACTTGGCGTACACGTCGTACCAAAGGTACTTCGACAGCACGGCGAGCTTGACGCTCTGGTCGTACGACGCGGGCACGAGGTTCTTCTGCAGGTCCGAGCCTATGTCCTCCATCTTGTATATGTAGCGCAGGTTGTAGGGCTCGAGGAAGTTCACCTTCACGAAGGTGTCCAGCGGGAAGGTGGCCAGCGAGCGGTCGAGCGTCTCGTCGGGTATCTGGAATATCGTGGGGCCGAGGTCGTCGTCGGAGCAGGAAACCATCGTGTTGCCCGCGAGCGCAGCGGCCAGCGCCAGGAATAGGATTTTGACTGTTGATTTCATTGGTAATGCCTCCTTGTTGCGTTATTTACTCTTGTATTTCAGGGCTGAGCCGTCCTGCTTGTATTCGGTTACCTTCGGGCGCGAGGTCTGCATGCCGGCGGCCTCCACCTCCTGCGGTATCTCGAGGGCGCGGCGCGGGTCGTCCCACGCGAGCGTTATCACCTCGGCGGGGTTGCCTATGGCGTGCGAGTACTCGATGCCGAAGCGCTTGAGGTCGAAGAAGCGCAGGCCCTCGAGCACGGTCTCGTAGCGGCGCATGTCGTTCACTGCGTTCATGTAGGGCACCACATCCTGCGGCACCACGAAGCCGGGGCTCATGTTCTGCGTGAAGTCCCAGTCGGCGAAGCAGTTGGGGTTGTTCGTATCCGAATAATAGCTCAGCATGTCCTCCTCGGTGAGGTACTCGAGCGCGCCGTTGGCGAAGAACGTCTGCTTGTCTGACTCGGTGAAGGTCCAGCGGCTGGTGTCGTAGGCTATGAGGTCGGCCACTGCGCCCGGTATGTCGCGGTTCTGCGAGAGGAGCTTGGCCTCGGCGCGCTCGAGGAGCAGCTCGGTGGCGGTGAACTCCCTGCGTATCACGTGGGCGTAGCCGATGCCCGACACCTTGTCGGTGTACTCGAAGCGCTCGCCTATCTTCGATGAGCAGTACCCGTAGTCCTGCTCGCCCGAGTAGAAGGTCGCGCCCGACACGTACCCGCACGGTATCACGTACCAGCGCCAGTTGGGGCCGAGGTGGTACACGGTGTTCTTGAGGCCGTCGCCGTTCCACGCGTAGCGGCAGCCCATTATGCGCCTGCGCAGCGTCGAATACGTAGCCAGCAGCATCAGGTTGTTGTTGGCCGACGGGTTCTGCCATACGTTAGCGTAGTCGTCCATTTTCGTGCAACCGTCGAAGCCGTCGTACTTCATGAGCATGTTGGAGAGGTTGGCCGTGCCCTGCCCGAGCACCGCGTCGGCGTGCTCGATGACCTTGTCGTATTCGCGCTTGAACAGGTAGAAGCGTGCGGCGAAGGCGTGCGCGGCGTTCACGTTGAAGTGCCACTTGGGCATGGCGTAGTTCACGTCGCTTATGTCTTCCAGCCCGGCCTCGAGGTCCTGCTCGATCTTGGCGTACACGTCGGCCACGTTGCCGCGGTCGTACGACGGGTTGACGGTGTTCTCCTCCTTCGTCATGTACGGCACGCCCACGTCCTGCCTGCTGAGCGTCTCGTCCTTGTACGCCTGGCAGAATATGTTGACAAGCAGGAAGTGGTGGTAGGCGCGGATAAGGAGGGCCTCGCCACGGGCGGCGCGCAGCTTGTCGCTTATCACTCCGTTGTTGTTCTCAACCATCTGGTTGATGGCCGTAAGCGCGTGGTTGGCCACGGCTATGGCGCCGTAGCAGCCCTGCCATACAACCGAAGGCGAGTCTGTCGAGGTCGACGAGCGCACCTGCTCGAAGGCGAACACCTCGTTGTCCATGCGCTCGTAAGGCGCGAGGTTGTAGTAGGACGTCACCTGGGGGTCGTCCGGGTTGACGGGCAGGTGGGGCGAGTTGTTGTCGATGAGGTTGTCGCTCGAGAACTCGCACAGGTAGCCGTAGTTGTACATCATGTAACCGTTGGTCAGCAGCTGTATTATCTTGTTCTCGTCGTTGGTGATGTCGACGCGCTCGTCGGGGTTCTTGTCGAGGAAGTCGTCGCACGACGCGAACGACAGCAGCGCCGCACCCAGCACGAATATCTTATATCTTGAGAATTTCATTTATTTTGTCCTTTATGTTTATGAAACGTTTAGATGCCAAGTCGCAATGTGAACGTGAACTGCTTTGCCAGCGGGGTGGCCACGCCACCCGCGTTGACGAACTCGGGGTCCTGCCCGTTGAGCTTGTCGTCGGCGTAGAGCAGGAACAGGTTGGTGGCGTCGAGCTTGAGCGAGGCCGTGCTCAGCCCTATCTTGCTGAGGAACGACTTTGGCACGTCGTAGGTCAGCGAGACGTCCTTAAGCCTGATGAAGCCGCCGTCGGCCACGCGCGCCGTCGAGTAGTTGTAGGCGTTGTAGGCGTAGGACAGCTGGTTGTCGTTGTTGTACTGGCGCACGCTGGCTATCGTAGGTATCGTGGTGTACTTCTCGTCTCCCGGCTGCACCCAGCGGTTCTTGAACTCCTTGGGCATGGCCGTCATGTCCGAGTATCCGGCGGCGAACACCGGGTCGAGGCGCACCTTGTTGCCGAAGGAGTAGGTGATGAATATGTTGAGCCTCCAGTTCTTGTACGTCAGGGTGTTGTTGAAGCCGCCGGTGATCGTCGGCTCCGTGGGGCCCTCGTACTTGAGGAAGTCGAGCTTGTTGTACTCCTGGAAGTTGATGTTCGAGGTGGTCACCTCGCCGTTCTCGTTGATGAACTGCGGCAGTCCCTCGTCGTTAAGTCCGACGAACGGGATGGAGAACAGCGCCGACACGGGGTAGCCCTCGCGGAAGTGGCCGGACGTGGACTCGCTCGACAGCCCCGAGACGAGGTTTATCACGTTCGAGCGCGACTTCAGGTCGGTTATCTCGTTGGTCGCGTACGAGAAGGTGAGGTCGGTGGTCCAGTTGAAGTCCTTGGTCTGGATGTTGCGCGTCGAGAGGGTGGCTTCCACTCCGTGCGACTTCATCGTGGCCACGTTGGCGAACTTCGAGATGACGCCGCCCACGCCCTGAGTCTCTATGATGCCTATCAGGTCGTAGTTGTTGCGCCAGTAGATGTCGAAGTTCAGGTTGATGCGGTTGCGCAGGAAGCCCGCGTCGAGGCCGAGGTTGAACTCGTGCTTCTTCTCGTAGGTGAGCTCCGTGTTGGCGATGTCGTAGAGCTGGATGGCCGTCTCTATCTGGTCGCCCTGCGGGCGCCATGCGTTGTAAGACATATAGACTGGCAGGGCGTTGGTGACCCATGAGGGTCCGCGGTCTGCGGTCAGCGAGTAGGAGGCGCGCAGCGTCAGGTGCGACAGTGCGCCGTTTGTCCTCTCCATCCAGCGCTTGAAGAAAGTCTCCTCGTGGGCGTTCCACGCGCCGGAGACGTTCCACGTGGGCAGCCAGCGCGCGTCGCGGCTCTTGCCCAGCTTGTTGGTGCCCTCGTAGCGGCCCGTCAGGTTGACGGTGTAGCGGCCCTTGTACGAGTAGCTCCCGCTGAGGAAGTAGGCGAGGTTGCGCGTCCACGACTTCGAGAACGAGCTGAGCACGGTGCCCTCCTCCTTGGCCTGCTTGTAGAACTCCGGCGTTATGTTTACGATTCGTCCGTTGTCGTAGTCGACGCCGTAGTCTGAGTGCATCGACTGGTCGCGGTCGGTCTTGTTGATCTCCATGCCGCCGAAGAGGTTCATTATGTGGGTGTCGTTCCACACCTTGTTATATTGCACGGTGCCGCGGAAGTCGAGCTGCCTCACCATGTAGTCGTTGCGGATGTAGATGCCTCCGGTGGGCATCACCGAGATCGGCAGCGAGTTCGGCTCGTCCGGGTCTTGGTAGAGGAACGGGTTGCTGTACATTATGTTCGGGTCGTCCACGCCGGCGCGGTACGCCTCGGCCTGGTTGGACGAGTTGAGTATCGAGTGTTCCTGCGACGTCTTCTGCGTGCGGTAGGCACCCAGCAGGTGGAACTCGAGGCCCATCACCGGCTTCCACGACAGCTCGGCCTGGAACTTCATGTCGGCTATCGAGAGGTCGATGTAGTTGTTGTCGAGCTCGTGGAATATGTTGAAGGGCGCGTAGTTGCGCGTGTACACCTCGTTGGGGTCGAGCGTGCGCGAGGTGTTCATCGCGTAGCTGAACGGGTTGATGTCGAAGTCGCGGCTGACGGCCCCCGTCACCACGTCGGTGCTCTGGCTGAGCGTTCCCGGCGCCTGCTGGTCGCGGTACGAGGCGTTTGTCGAGAGCGACACGCTCAGGTTCTTCGACAGGTTGAACGAGGCGTTCATCGTGGCCGTGTAGCGCTCCACCTCGCTGTCCTTGGTCCATCCCGGGTCGTTCATCGCCGACACCGAGGCGTACAGGCTGGCCTTGTCCGAGCCGGAGGATATGCTCACGGAGTGGTTCTGCACGATGTTGCTGTTGAACAGCAGGTCGAACCAGTCGGTGTTGCGGAACTCCGCCGTCTGCAGGTACTTGGCCATGGCGGCCTCCGTGTTGGGCAGGCCGAACTGTCCGTTGGTCTTGTCGTACTGCGACATCAGGCTGTACATCTTGCCGTACAGTCCGGAGGTCGAGCTGTTGGCCAGCGTGGAGAACTCCAGCCAGCCCTTCTCCTCCATTTCCTTGTAGATGCCCATCTGCTCCTGCGAGTTGCTGATGTTGTACTCGCTGTAGGTGGGCTTCAGGCGGTAGGTGAACTCGCCCGTGTAGTTCACGGTGCTGCGCCCGGCCTTGCCGCGCTTGGTGGTGATGACCACCACGCCCGCCATGGCGCGCGCGCCGCAGATCGACGTGGCCGAGCCGTCCTTGAGCACTTGGAAGCTCTCTATGTCGTCGGCGCTAAGGCCGGCTATCGCGTTTGAGATGAGCGTCACCGCGTCGCCCGACGACAGGTCGTCCGCGCTCACGTCCACGGCGTCCTCCTGTATCACGCCGTCGATGACCCACAGCGGCTTGGAGTTGCCGAATATGGAGGTCGCTCCGCGCACGCGGATCTTGGGGGCCGTACCGAACGTGCCCGAGACGTTCTGCACCGAGACGCCCGCGACGCGGCCCTCGAGGGCGCGGCTCACGTCGGCTATTCCGTCCAGCTTGGCCTTGTCGGCGTCTATCTTCGCCGTGGCGCCGGTGAAGAGCCTCTTGTCCATCTTCTGCATACCGGTGACCACGACCTCGCCCAGCGTGTGGCTGGTCGGCGTCAGCTGAACCCTCATGCCGTCGGCGGCCTTGTGCTCCGCCTTCTCGTAGCCCACGTAGGTTATCACCAGCGTGCTGCCGGAGGGCGCGTTGATGGAGAACTTGCCGTCAATGTCGGTGACGGCGCCCGTCTTCGTGCCCTTCACGAACACGGACGCGCCGATGACCGGCTCCCCGGCCTCGTCGACGATCGTGCCGCGCACCGCGGTGCCCTGCGCCAACGCAACGGCCGCCGTGAATACGGCACACAACAGTGTCGCCATGAATTTCTTGAAAACCATCATGTCCTTTTTCTCTAATTAAATAAATAAGTTATACCTTTGTTACAATATGCAAAATTAAGGATATTTTCAATACAAATGAAATAAAAATGAGAAAAAAGTGGGAATACGCCTCATTTTTAACAAAATTGGTCTAACGAAAGGGTGTATTTTATACAATTAGTGATTATTTTACAGCAAATACCTTTCATTTTGTATAATCCGGAAGTGCATAAAAAGTGTATATTATCCACTAAAATGCATTAAAATGCAAACGGGAAAGGGTGGATTAGTGTATGTTTTAAGTAAAAATTACCAAACCATAACAAATACAATATGGATGGAATCCTGCTTATATATATTATAAATAAGGTGTAATACGGCTATACGGAATTAAAGAATCAGCAATGAAAAATTAAAATGCGTGGCAGGCAATAGACTTGTAACAACTGCCGGAAGTTGTCCTTTAAACTCATTTACAGCTTAGATTTTCAACTAATTATGTATGGACACGATTTATCGTGTCTTTTGTTTTTATATGCAGTTTGATTTATTTGAGACACGATGAATAGCAGTTTATACTGCTGAATGAATATGTTTTGTTGTTTGTTTCATATATACCGATTTTGCAGATGACCGTCTTTTGAGGTTCATCCACAGTTCAGGTGTATGTTAGAATCGTGCAGTGCAAACAGTCTTAGTTTGAAATACT
>CAJMAO010000037.1 GCA_905211345.1 uncultured Prevotella sp. | reverse complement strand
CAGCAAAGGCCATACACACCTATCCGATAGCCTCGCGGTGCGGAGTGTTCTGCAAAACCGACATCCAAAACCTTATAGCCAAAAACGCCAGCCGCGCCGACATTGCGGCCTCGATACTCCACGCCGTGGCCGTGCAGACCGTGGTGACGCTGGCCCACGGATGCGAAATTAAGCCGCCGGTGCTGATGTGCGGCGGCCCGCTGACGTTCATTCCGTCGCTGCGCAAGGCGTTCAAAGACTATCTTTCACTATCCGACGACGACATCATACTGCCCGAAGAAGGCACTCTGCTGCCTGCGCTGGGCGCCGCTTTGGCCGAGGTGGACGGCGAACAACCGCGCCGGCTGTCGGCCGTTATGGCCGAGCTGTCAAAAACCGGCGTTAAAAACACCGTAAAACAAGGAGCG
Source organism: uncultured Prevotella sp. (assembly GCA_905211345.1). Classification (GTDB taxonomy): domain Bacteria; phylum Bacteroidota; class Bacteroidia; order Bacteroidales; family Bacteroidaceae; genus Prevotella. The sequence continues at coordinate 13,697 of CAJMAO010000037.1, read as the reverse complement.
CTACGCCCTATATTCGCGGACGAACGGGAATACTCGGAATGGGAAGCAAGGATGGGCAGGCACAAGATAAACAGGCTGACCGAGCCCGAAGGCAAGGTGGACGCATTGCTCGGCATCGACTCCGGCTCAACCACTACTAAAATAATAGTCACCGACACGGCCTTGCGCGTACTTTATTCATATTACGCACCAAACATGGGGAATCCCATAGAGGCCGTTGAGAAAGGTCTGCGCGAACTGCAACGGCAATGCCACGAACGCGGCGTAAGCCTCAACATAAAGGGCTCATGCTCGACAGGCTATGGCGAAGACCTCGTGAAAGCGGCCTTCCAACTTGGCGGCGGCATTGTAGAAACGATAGCCCACTACATGGCGGCGCACTATCTTGACCCCGACGTGTCGTTCATCCTCGACATCGGCGGACAGGACATGAAGGCCATATTCGTAAACCACGGCGTGATAGACCGCATCGAAATAAACGAAGCCTGCTCGTCGGGCTGTGGCTCGTTCATAGAGACCTTCGCCAAGACGCTTGGCTATACGGCCGAGTTCGCCTCGCTGGCGTGCCGCGCGGCCGCCCCGTGCGACCTCGGCACACGTTGCACAGTGTTCATGAACTCGAAAGTGAAACAGGCGTTGCGCGAAGGCGCTACGGTAAACGACATCGCCGCCGGGCTGGCTTACTCTGTGGTGAAGAACTGCCTGTACAAAGTGTTGAAACTGCGTGACGCATCCCAACTTGGCAGCCACATCGTGGTGCAGGGCGGAACGATGAGAAACGATGCCGTGGCGCGCGCCCTCGAGGTGCTGACCGGCGCGGAAGTGGCGCGCTGCGACATGCCCGAACTGATGGGAGCATACGGCTGCGCCCTGTACGCCGGCCGTCACCAGCACGGCGACACGACGCTCGACGACATACTGGCAAAGGCCGCCTACACGCAGAAGGCACTGCACTGCAACGGCTGCGACAACCAATGCCTCGTGGTGCGCTACCGTTTCGACAACGGGCAGACATACTTCTCGGGCAACAGATGTGAGAAAGTGTTTACAAACGGCGACTCGGACAAGCAGCAGAAGGGTGTCAACGCCTACCTGAAAAAGAATGAGCTGCTATTCGACCGCGATGGAGTTAAAGGCAATCCACGCATGACCATAGGTATTCCGCGCTGCCTGAACATGTACGAGGACTACCCTTTCTGGCACACGCTGTTCACCGCTTGCGGCATCGGCGTAGTACTTTCCGACCGCTCAAAGTTCGCCGACTACGAGCAAAACGCCTGCATGGTGATGTCTGACAACATCTGTTTCCCTGCAAAACTGGTGCACAGCCATATACAAAACCTCATAGACAAAAACGTCGACCGCATATTCATGCCTTTCGTTGTTTACGAACGGCAGGACGAAGGGCAAAACAGCTACAACTGCCCGATAGTCACCGGCTACGCCGAAGTTGTAAAAAGCGTGCAGGCCGGGGCCGTGCCTATCGACTCGCCCACGGTCAGCTTCAAGGACAAGAGCCTGCTGCTGAAGCAGTGCAAGGAGTATCTTGAACAGCTCGGGATTGACGACAACACGATAAACAGCGCCTTCAGCCGTGCCGTAAGCGCGCAAGACGCTTACACGAAGGACATAACCGCATATAACGAATACATATACCACGAGGCCCGCGGACACGGGGCTATGACCATACTGCTGGCCGGACGGCCTTACCACGCCGACATGCTGATACAACACAAGGTGTCAGACATGCTGGCCGACATGGGCATCTACGTCATTACCGACGACATCGTGCGCGGCAAGAAAGTGGCCGTAAGCGACGCGCATTACCTGTCGCAATGGGCCTATCCCAACCGTATTTTAGAGGCGGCGAAGTGGAGCGCGGGACAAAAAGACATGGAGTTTGTCGAGATGACATCGTTCGGCTGCGGACCAGACGCGTTCCTCGTAGACGAGGTGCGTGACCTACTGATGCGCCACGGCAAGACGCTGACGCTGCTGAAACTTGACGACATCAACAACATAGGCTCGATGAAACTGCGCGTGCGCTCGCTTATAGAGAGCCTGAAACTGGCCGGAGAGGAGCACGAAGGGAACGGACAGGTTCGGCCGTTTACCACAACCCCGACATTCGACGAGGCATGCCGGGGGCGCAAGATAATAGTGCCTTTCTTCACTCCGTTCATCTCTCCGCTGATACCGGCCATAATGCGGTTGGCCGGATACGATGTTGACAATCTGCCGTTGAGCGACACCGAGTCGTGCGAATGGGGCTTGAAATACGCCAACAACGAAGTATGCTACCCGGCGACACTCATCGTGGGCGACATAATCAAGGCTTTCAAGAGCGGCAAATACGACCCGGCGAAAACGGCCGTGGCCATGACACAAACGGGCGGGCAGTGCCGCGCGAGCAGCTATGTGTCGCTTATAAAGAAAGCGTTGGTCGACGCAGGCTACGCCGAAGTGCCCGTTGTGGCGTTCGCTTTCGACAGCGCGATAAAGAACAAACAGCCCGGTTTCCGCGTAAACTGGCTGAAGATGCTGCCCATTGCGCTGTATTCGATACTCTACAGCGACAGCATCGCCAAGATGTATTACGCCTCGGTAGTGCGTGAAAAACAGCCCGGGCAAGCCAAAAAGCTGCGCGACCTTTACCTCCAGGCCGGCGAAAGCCTGATACTCGAAGGCCGGCATGACGACCTTGTAAGCTACCTGTCCTTGGCAGCGACCGAGTTTGACCGTATATGCAAGGACGAGGAGCACCCCAAGGTGTGCGTAGTGGGCGAGATATTCCTAAAGTTCAACCCGTTCGCCCAGAAGAACGTAACCGACTGGCTCATAGAACAAGGCGTAGAGATAGTACCTCCGCTGCTGCTCGACTTCTTCATGCAGAGCTTCGTCAACAGGCGCGTGGAACAGCAGACCCACCTAAGGCACAAGGCCATAACCGGCTTCATCTACGGCCTTGCGTATAAACGCATACGCAAACTTATCGACAAAGTGAACCGCGCCGGCGCCTCGCTACGCTATTTCACGCCTTTCGGCGACATATTCGCCGAGGCCGACGAGGCTAGCAAAGTTGTCACCCTGAGCGCCCAATTCGGCGAAGGCTGGCTGCTACCTGCCGAGATTATGTCGTGCGCACGACAAGGAGTGACCGACGTAATCAGCCTGCAACCGTTCGGATGCATGGCCAACCACATCGTGTCAAAAGGTATAGAGAAACGCATAAAGCAGTTTTTCCCCGAAATGAACATACTCTCGCTTGACTTTGACAGCGGCGTAAGCGACGTAAACGTGACAAACAGGCTGCTGCTGTTCATTGACAACCTGAAGAAGAAATACAAGGAGCAGACAACAGCCTGACAACCATGTACTTGGCAAAAGGCCGCAAATAGCGTTGTAATATGCTGCCTTTTATCGCCTAAAAGGCGGCATATTGCGGCATGAAAAGCCGCCTTTCGCAAGATTTCCACAGCATGGCTGGCTACAAGCCGACGGCTCAGGCGTCATTAAAATGAAAAACAACAGTAAACGAACACAACCGGATATGAAGATAAACATGACTGAATGGATGCGCGGCTTGATAGCCGACAGGCGCGTGCCCGCCGTGCCTATAATGACGCATCCGGGCATCGAGATGACCGGGCGGCGCGTAATTGACGCGGTGAGCGACGGACGAGTGCACGCCGACGCGGTAAAAGCCGTAGCCGAACGCTATGACACGGCCGCCGCCACAGTAATAATGGACCTTACGGTAGAAGCGGAAGCCTTCGGCGCTGATATTGCTTTCGAGCCAGACGAAGTGCCGGCGGTACGCGGCCATCTTTTGAACAACGCCGCAGACATAGACCGGCTGGAAGTGCCCTCGTTGCGACAGGGGCGAGTGCCTGAATATATCAAGGCAAACATGATTGCCGCACGCGAGATAACCGACCGCCCCGTGCTAGGCGGATGCATCGGCCCCTTCTCGCTGGCGGGCAGGCTTTACGACATGTCTGAGATAATGATACTAATAAATGAAGACCCTGCCGCTGCCGACATGCTGCTCGGCAAATGTACAGACTTCATCATGAAATACTGCATCGCCCTGAAAGAGGCCGGAGCCAACGGAGTCGTCATGGCCGAGCCTGCGGCCGGGCTGCTGTCTGACGACGACTGTATGCGCTTCTCGTCGATATATGTGAAACGCATAGTAGAAACCGTACAGGACAACTTTTTCACCCTAGTACTGCACAACTGCGGCAACACAGGGCAGTGCACCCATGCCATGACCGCAACGGGAGCCGCCGCCTACCACTTCGGCAACAAGTGTGACATGGCGCAAGTGACAGCCGATGTGCCCGCCGACACGCTGTCGATGGGCAATCTCGACCCTGTTTCCTTGTTTAAGGATGCCACGCCCGACGAGATGCGCCGCGTCACACTGGAGCTTCTAAAACGCATGGAGGACAGGCCGAACTTCGTAATTTCCAGCGGATGCGACACGCCGCCACATACTCCTTTGGAAAACATCGACACATTCTTCGCGGCCGTGAAAGAATGGAACGAGGCCAAAAGGGATTAAAAAACGCTATATATCCAGAAGTTAAGGAGTTATGCTGTTAAGGAATTAAGACAAATGCCTCGCACCAAATGCAGACCATGAAAACATTTGTCTTAACTTCTTAACTGCATAACTCCTTAACTCCCAATAAACAGGAAAATGCTAACATACGGACTTACATACAACGACCTCGACCTCGACTTGGCTGAAGTGTACATGCAAATGGGTTACGGCGGCAGCGCGCCCGACGATGACGTGGAAACCGAAGTGCGCGCCGTAGAGAATGACATAGCGATGATAGCCCGCCCGAGATACTGCTTCTTCACTACCGAAGGTACGCTCGACACCGTGAACGACACGCTCTCGGTAAACGGTACGGAAATGAACTTAGGACGCATCATCAGCCGCCAGCTGCGCGGAAGCGAGACATTCGCATTTTTCGTAGCCACGGCGGGAGCGGAATTTGAAGATTACCAGATGCGCCTAAAGGACGAAGACGACATGGTGCGCACATTCATAGCCGACTCGTTCGGCAGCGTAATAGCCGAGCGTACGGCCGACATCATGGAGCAAGCACTGCAAGACACAATAACAGCCGACGGCCTGCGCCATACCAACAGGTTCAGTCCGGGCTATTGCGGGTGGCACGTATCAGAACAACAAAAGCTCTTCCACCTGTTCGGCGAAGGCCACCCGTGCGGCGTAAGGCTCACCGACTCAAGCCTGATGGTGCCAATCAAATCGGTAAGCGGCGTCATAGGATTAGGCCACAACGTAAGAAAACTGGAATATTCATGCGGCCTTTGCGACTACAAAGACTGCTACAAACGTAGGAGAAAGCAGTGAATCTATGATAAATGAGTAAGTATTGAAGGAGAAAAGGAGTAAGTAGATATGCCCTTACGTACATGCTGCATATTTCTACTTACTCCTTTTCTCCTTCAATACTTACTCATTTAAAACTAAAAATTCACTCCGAAGTTAAGCATAAGACATCCGTTGTGTGACGTGTCAAACGTGTCGTGGCATATATTCGACAAACCTATATCGTAAGACAAATCAGCATAAAACAGGTCATACCCTACTCCGCAACCTAGGCGCAGACCGCCGTCAAAACGCTGGAAAGCATCATCGGAGAACGAACTGAACGCCTCACGTGTGCCGAAATTCTTAATCTTACCGCCTATACCATAAGCCAAATAGCCGCCGAAAAACGGCTGAATGGTGAAATGACGGTCAATGTTGTAAATATATTTCAACACGATCGGCAACTGAAGATAGTTCAAATCATAAGTCATCTTTTTGCCGTCAGCCAGCCGTTTACGCCCGCCTTTCTCGTTGTAAAACAATCCACCTTCTAGATAAAGCGGAACCGCGCGCGACAAAGGGATGCCCACCAGTACGCCAACATTCAGTCCTGTCTGCCAATCGCCACCGTCAAGCGTCTTGTCATCGGAATTTACAAAAGAAAAAGAAGGACCTATCCTGAAACCGTAGTACATATTACCTGTACCCAATCCACTGTCGTGACGGCCATAGCTATAATCCAACCTGTCAGTTTCCGGGTCATAATACCTGCTGTTGCAATAGTGCTGCGCCTGCACCGGCAGCCACAACGCAACAGCGGCAAGGGCAGTGATTAAAAGTCTTTTCATCATAATAATGTGTTTATGTTTGTTATTTTTTCTGCTTGCAAAGGAACAAAAAACCTGTGACATAAACAAAGGGAAAAACCTAAATTCATAGGGAAAATCCCTATCAATGCCGCTTCTAAACCATAAAAACACGATTCAGAAGCCTGTTTACAGCCGTAGTCCACCTTTATAAAGACACTTTTTTTAATTTTTGATTATTCTCCATAAGCGGGAATTACATAATTTGATTATGAAGAATGGATCATGAAATTGTAAACTGGCAAAAATGCCACACGACGATACCGGCTGTCACCGAAACATTAAGGGAATGTTTCGTGCCGAACTGCGGAATCTCAAGGCATCCGTCACAAGCGTCAACAACGTCTTGATGCACACCCTTTACTTCATTTCCAAGAACTACAGCGTAACGCTTCCCTTTCTCCGGACGGAAAGCGTCAAGCATAGTGCTGCCCTCACACTGCTCAACGGCAAGAACCTCCACACCTTGATTATGCAATTCGGCTACAGCCTCCTGCGCCGAACCGAAGTAACGCCAAGCAACGCTGTCCTCAGCCCCTAAGGCTGTCTTATGTATCTCAGGATGCGGTGGCACGCCTGTTATGCCGCACAACCATACGGCCTCAACGCGGAAAGCATCGCACGACCTGAACACCGAACCGACGTTATACATACTGCGTACATCGTCAAGAACTACAATAAGAGGCAACTTTTCAGAATCTTTGAACTCGTCGACCGTCAGGCGGTTCATCTCTGTTACACGCAGCTTACGCATAATTTCATCAAGCGTTAAACTTCGATTTATACGCCAAAGCGTAAACCCTTATCTGCTTTATCATAGCCAACAATCCATTGGAACGAGTCGGCGAAAGATGGTCTTTAAGTCCGATACGGTCGATGAAATACAAGTCCGCGTCAAGTATTTCCTGCGGAGAGTGCCCGCTGAGGACACGTATCAACAGGGCGATAATGCCCTTGACAATCAGCGCGTCGCTCTCTGCCGTAAACCAAATAAGCCCGTCCTTGTAGTCAGCCTGCAACCATACGCGGCTTTGGCAACCGTCAATAAGGTTGCTTTCAGTCTTGTATTTCTCGTCCAAAGGCTGCTGTTCGTTGCCTAAATCAATGAGCAACTGATACTTATCCATCCAATCCGTGAAGTCTGAAAACTCCTCTATGACTTCATCTTGTGCTTCGTTTATTGTCATAATTACATATTTTAATATCCACGCCAAACATTCCTAAGGAGGAATAAATGAAGTAAATGTCAACTTTTCACGATCTTAAACAGTTTGTCACTGGGTCTCACTTTATCAGGGACTTTAAACGCCACGCGTGTGCCTTTTTGCGCTGTAGGCACCGAATGGGTGTCATCATGAATTTCCTCGACCGTGACATAAATAACACCTGTCGTAGGTCCGGTTATCAACATCTTGTCGCCCACGGAGAATTCAGCGGCCTCACATGTAAACTCTGCTACCCCAAGACGTGAGAAATACTTTACGCCACGGCCAACATAAACCTTACGCTCGGTAGCATTTGAGCCGTAGTTCTTATTCCATTCGCCAAGCAACTGACCTTGATAATAGCCGTCCCAAAAACCACGGTTAAACACTGTGGCCAGCCTTTTGTCCCATCCGTCTTTCTTCTCGTCGGTAAACGTACCGTCAAGAACTGACGTTATGGCTTCCTTATAGCATTTAACGACGGTGTAAACATACTCTGGACCGCGCGCCCGTCCCTCTATCTTGAACACCCTGACACCGGAATTCATCATACGGTCGATAAACCGCACCGTCTTCAAGTCTTTCGGACTCATGATGTACTTATTGTCAATTTCGAGCTGCGTGCCTGTCTCCGTGTCAGTCACAAGGTATGAACGGCGGCACAGCTGCATACACTCTCCACGGTTTGCCGACCTTCCTGCGTTGTCAAGGCTCAAATAACACTTGCCGCTCACAGCCATGCACAATGCGCCGTGGCAAAACATCTCAAGCCTTATCTGCCGCCCAGACGGACCGCAAATGTCCTGAACGCACACCTGTTTATATATCTCAGCAACCTGATCCAGCGTAAGTTCGCGAGCCAATACGGCAACATCTGCAAATTGAGCGTAAAACTTCAGGGCCTCTATATTCGAAATATTAAGTTGCGTCGAAAGGTGAACTTCCATACCGATACTGCGACAATATGTTATAACAGCCATGTCGCTTGCTATCACGGCACTTATTCCGGCATCCTTGGCTGCATCCACAATCTCACGCATATCAGCAATGTCACAATCATAAATTATGGTGTTCACCGTCAGATATGTCTTTATTCCATGCGTGGCACATGTCGCGGCAATGTCACGAAGGTCGTCAATTGTGAACGTATTGGCCGAATGTGCCCTCATATTCAACCGCCCGATGCCGAAATACACAGAACCAGCACCGGCCTGAATAGCCGCCTGCAAACTTTCACGGCTACCCACAGGAGCCATTATCTCAAAGTTATCGATTGTCTCTTTCATCATATTATTAAAATTGAGCACAAACTTTATTTTCACCGTCCGGCAACAAAACACGCCATCAACCACGAACAGTGACGAACTTGCAACTGCCTAACCACATAACCAATATAGAAAACATAAACCGCAAAAGCCTGTCTAACAAACTCTTGCGGTTTCATTTCCGTGATCCGTTTGGGGCTCGAACCCAAGACCCCAACATTAAAAGTGTTGTGCTCTACCAGCTGAGCTAACGGATCTAAGAAAGCCTCACTTCCCGTAAAGCGTGTGCAAAAGTACGCTTTTTTCTTGATACGACCAAATAATTCGGCAACTTTTTAATTTTTTTCTTTTTCCGAGTTCTTATCTGAAACACTATCAGAAGATAAACATGATGCTGCCACTTGGCTATCTTCACCGGTTTTACCGCCCGTTCCTGAAGGCTCCGTTTCATTTTCCTTGGTCACATAACGCTGGTAATAAGCTATTATCAGCGTGGTGAGAGGCAATGCTATGATCAGGCCGATAAAGCCTAACAGAGCGCCCCAGACCGACAACGACAGAAGTATCACAGCCGGATTAAGCCCCATAGCCTTACCCATTATTTTCGGGGTAAGCACCATGTCGGTGATAGCCTGCACGACAACAAACACCGCTACGGCCGAAAGAAATATCACCCAAAAGTTCTGCCCTGTGTCGGCAGCCTTGAGAAGCGATAGAAACAGCATCGGAATAAAAGCAAGTCCGTGAACATACGGAATGAGGCTCAACACTCCTATCAGTATGCCAAGACCTATAGCCATGGGGAAATTGATAATGGTGAAACCGATACAGAATAGCACAGCTATGCACAACGCCACAAGGCTTTGACCGCGAATGTAACTGTTCATCTCACGCTCTACGTCATTTATCAGCACATGCCAGAACGGACGGCTGCTTTTCGGAAATATTTTTATAAAGCCCGAGGCAAGCTTCTCGTAATCCAAAAGTATGAAAAAAAGATACAACAGCGTAATAAGCGAAGCTCCTATGCTAAGCAACACGCTCGCCGTCTTTCCTATTACCGAGAACAGTTTTGGCATTGCCGTCTTTATGGCCTCGGTCACATCCTCCTGCTTGAAAAACTCATGGATGCTTTCCTTGTTATCATTTATCCATTGCTGTATCGCAACAGGAAAATTGTTTATATGTGTTTTCTCGTGCAAATAATTCGATAACACTTCGCTCATTTTATCAAACTGCTCAATCATAGGCGGTATGATAAGATAAAACACGCCACCTATTACGGCAATAAGAAACAACAGCGAAACAACGATGGACAACACCCTAGTAGGCACATGCAACCTGTATTGCACAAAAGTCACTATCGGATAAATAAGGTAAGCAAGCAGCCATGCCACAAAAAACGGCAACAAGACACTGCTTAGATATTTCATCAGCAACAGCACGACGACCACCACCAATGCTGTCAACGACCAACGGATAAACCTGTCGAAAGTGATTTTCTCCTCAATAATCATACATCAAAGCAATTAAAACAACCTGTAGGCCCACTATACGCCGCTCACGGCACATTATCTCATCCTTTCCTCCTCAACGGCCTTACGGTAACATTCGCGGCAAAGAGGCTCATACTCGCTCTGCTCGCCCAGCATCACGCGCTTGTCGTTAGCTACAAGACGATGACTCACATAAGCCAACGCTCCGCACCTTACACATATCGCGTGCACCTTGGTAACTTCGTCGGCTATCGCGCAGAGTGCCGGCATAGGGCCGAACGGCACCCCCTTGAAATCCATGTCAAGACCGGCCACTATCACACGCACGCCCCTGTTGGCAAGATCGTTGCACACATCAACCAGCCCGTTGTCAAAAAACTGGGCCTCGTCTATGCCCACCACGTCAATGTCCGACGACAACAGGAGTATCGACGACGATGAATCGACCGGCGTACTAGGTATGGCGTGGCGGTCATGGCTCACCACTTCTATCTCGGAATATCGCGTATCGATGGCCGGCTTGAATATTTCCACCTTCTGCCGGGCAAACTCGGCGCGCTTCATCCTCCGTATAAGCTCCTCTGTCTTGCCTGAAAACATCGAGCCGCACACCACTTCTATCCGCCCCGGGCGGCGTGCTTCGCCCGGCATTATGCTATCATTCATTCCGCCACAAAATTACAAAGACGTTTTAAAAATTGCAAAGAAATACGCCGTTTTTTTGCCAACGTCGATTATTTACCTATATTTGCATACACTATATAATACCGTTTAAAATCGCGACCTGAGGCTTTTAGGGGCGCAGGATGCCAGTGCCGAAGGCACAGACGGGCTCCGGCAGTCATGCCTGAGGTTGCAAAAAAAGAAACATCTGGCTGAAATATGGGCTTGCTATACGTGGTCCCCACCCCCGTGGGTAACCTTGAAGACATTACTTTCAGAGCCGTCAGGGTGCTTAAGGAAGCTGATCTCGTGCTGGCGGAGGACACCCGCACTTCGGGCATACTGCTGAAACACTTCGACATAAAGAACCAGCTGATGTCGCACCACAAGTTCAACGAGCACGGCACATCAGCCTCTATAGTGGAACGGCTGAAAGCCGGAGCCACCGTCGCGCTCATAAGCGACGCAGGCACTCCCGGCATAAGCGACCCCGGCTTCTATCTTGTTCGCGAGGCGGTAAACGCAGGCATCACAGTGCAATGCCTGCCCGGCGCAACCGCGTTCGTACCCGCCCTTGTGGCGTCCGGGCTGCCATGCGACCGCTTCTGCTTTGAGGGTTTCCTGCCGCAGAAGAAAGGACGCGCCACGAGGCTTGAGTCACTGCAAGACGAAACGCGCACAATGATTTTCTACGAGTCGCCCTACCGTGTGCTGAAAACGCTCCAGCAGTTTGCCGAATACTTCGGCGGTGGCCGCCGTGCGAGCGTATGCCGCGAAATATCCAAGGTACATGAGGAAAGCGTGCGCGGCACGCTCGACGAGCTGACTGCCCACTTCAAGGAGACCGAACCGCGCGGAGAGTTCGTAATCGTGGTTGAGGGAACGGAAAAAACAAAAAGCGGTAAAACGAAGGTTAAAGACGAATTACCGAAACGAACGGCAGGAAAACCTGACACCGGCATCACGGCCGGAACCGAGGCCGACGGCTGACCTTACGCAGCAAGGCATCCCGTATCCATTTAATATATGTATAATGTAAAAACTGATATATTATGAAAAAAGTATTATTCTTCGCGGCTTGTCTGCTGACACTTGCCGCATGTAACAACGGCAAGACCCCGTCAGACCAGCAGGAGCTCAGCCAAAGCGACTCATTGCAGAAGGTCATCGCGCAAAAAGACAACGAAATCAACGACATGATGGGCATACTCAACGAGGTAGAGGAAGGCTTCCGCCTCATCAACGAAGCCGAAAACCGCGTCAGCGTGGCCAAAGACGGCGAGGGCGCAAGCCGCCAACAGCGCATCAGGGAGAACATCCAGTTCATACAGCAACGCATGGCCGAAAACCGCGAACTGATAGCCAAACTGCGCAACCAAGTGAAAAACGGCTCGATAAAGAGCGAACAACTGCAAAAGACGATAGAGAACCTTACTAAACAGCTGGAGGACAAAGACCACCAGATAAAAGACCTCTACGCCCAGCTCGAGGCCAAGGACATACACATAGAGGAGCTTGAACGCACCACGACTACGCTCAACAAGAACGTAAACCTGCTGCAGGACGACAACGCGAAGAAGGCTAACACCATAAACACGCAGGACAAGCAGCTTAACACGGCATGGTATGTTTTCGGCACGAAGAAGGAACTAAAGGAGCAAAACATCCTTGTAGACGGTAAAGTGCTGCAGTCAAACTTCAACAAGAGCTACTTCACCAAAGTCGACATCCGCTCGCTCAAGGCAATCAAACTGTATTCCAAATCAGCCAAACTGCTCACCATGCACCCGTCAAGCAGCTACCGGCTGGAGCGCGACGCGCAAGACCAGTACGTGCTGCACATCACAAATCCGCAGATATTCTGGAGCACTAGCAAGTATCTGGTGGTTCAGGTGAAATAAAAAAACATAACCTACAGCACAAAAAAGTCCTTCCTTTCGGGAGGACTTTTTTTATTTTCTGTCTGTCAATACGCCGCCAGCCTGTAAGCGGAAGAAGCCCCGGCTTTCCATAAAATGGAAGCCGGGGCTTATATCTTTCAGTCTTTCAGCCAGCTTAAACGCAGACCCCAGTCGTCCATCACCTCGTTGCGCCACTTGTAAATGGTGGCTCCGCCTTGGAAATTCTTGTAGAAAAGAGCCTTGTCGCCGTGGTCGGTATACCAATGCGCGCCCACCTTATAGTCCGTAGGGCGTTTGCGTCCGGGCCACGAGTTCTCAATCGTCACCGCTCCGCTCTGCGCCGGAAAGCCTTTAACGCCAGACACGATGGTGTAAGGCAGAGTGCCCAGCGTGTAGGTGGAATAGCGCACCATGTAATCGCCTCCGCCCATATAATAGCCTTCCCAGCTTTGTTTGGCTATGGTAAGCGTAATGCACGGCTTGCCGATCATCGACTTGTCGAGCACTGGGCCTTTGACATGAAACTCTATGACGGCATAGTTCTGTACGGTATCGGCAGCCGTAGCCGTGCGGTCGAACACCACGCGCGCACTGTGGGTGCAACGCTCGAAGCACCCGCCCCACGACTCTCCAGCAGGGTCGGCCGGGTCGCCGTCCATCATATAAAGCAGCGACGGGGTGTCGCCCATCTTAGGCCGGCCGCCCAGATAGCGGCCGAAGTCGGCGCCGAGCCGCCCCGCTCCCTTCGCAAAATGCTCGTAAAACCCGGCGTTATACTTGTCGTTGTTCCTGCCGTCGGATATGAAAGCGCGGTAAGCCACGTTGTTCTCAATCATCCACAGGTCGGGGAAATTCTCCACGATGTATACATAGCTGTTTACGCTCCATTTCTTGTTGGGGCCGCCAATCCAGTACACCCTGATTTTACCGGCAATGTCGGGAGCGTCG
>CAJMAO010000036.1 GCA_905211345.1 uncultured Prevotella sp. | reverse complement strand
AGGGCTTATCGCATACAACCTGCTACCTAAGAAACCGTCACTCAATATTGACATCTTTGATAAAAGCAGGCTTATTGCATAAGATTATTATACCGAACTCACGTTAAGGACGGGCTTGCGGGAAGGACAAGGCTGAAATGGCCGCTTCCAAAAGACGGCCTTTTGCGTTGCGAAAGGCGGCTTTTCACGCTGCAATATACGTCCTTTTGCAATGTAATGGGCGGCATATTGCAAAGTCTTTACCGTTATACAGGGCTGATGGAACCCGACCGGCTGCCGTTGCTTGGCTTCCGAACGGATTTTGATGTTATGATTGAGGCGTCAATGCAAAGATGTGAAGAAATCTTGACAGCAGGGCCACGGCTTCATGAAGCCGTGGCCCTGCTGTCAAGATAAATGATAAATCCTTATGTTTCTATGTGCTGTTGGATGCTATTTTGCATTCTTCTTGTAGTATTCCAATGCGCGTTTCATGTTTTCCGTTACAGCGTCAGATGTGTAAGTAGCGCCCGTTACCGCGTCAATGTCGGTTGAAAGTACTTTGTTTACTTTCATGCCTATCCATTTGGACATAAGGTTCTTCTTCACACGCTCAAAGTAGTTCCTTGTCTCGTTGTTTGAGAGTATTATTATTTTTACGATGCGGTCGTCTTTGATGTGTATCTCCAATGGGGTTGGTCCGTTGTAGCCTCTTACGTCTTTCGCGATTGTTGAAGTGTTGACGACGAACGTCCCATTGTTCTGTTTGCGGATGACCTTGTCTGCTGCGAGCACTGTTGCCGCAGCAGACAAGATAAGGATGGTTGCGAGCAGTTTTCTTATTTTCATTTCAAGATGGTTTTCTTGCCGTTTATGATGTATATTCCTTTTGATGGGTTATATGATTCCGGCATTTTCATTCCGTTGATGCTGTAGACGGTTTTTTCAGTTTCGTTGTCAACGGCGATATTGTTTATGCCCGACGTTGTGCCAATTTTCCACGAACCGAATAACACGCCAAAACTCTGTTTCAGCTGTGGCTTGACTTCCGTTGTGCCGTAGAATGCGCTGGCGGTTTTACCTCCACGCGAGAGCACTACGAAGTTGTCGCCGTCAAGGAGCGGCGCGGCGGCTGTGGCGGTAGTGCCTGAAGTCATAAGCGTTGTGCGCTGCTCTTCTTTCGTAAGGGCCTTGTCGTAAACCAAAGCCACTGCGCCTGCGCCGCTCATCTGGTATGCCAATGCTATGATTTTGTCACCTTTTAATACGGCGCCTTCTATGCCTGTATTGAGTGTTCCGTAGTTAAGTCCGCTTAAAAGACTGCCGTTCATGTCAAAGCGTGCGATGTAGCCGTCAAGTTGCGACGATGTGCCGGTGGCTGCAATGGTGACATTGTTGTCGGTGATGGAACCGGCCAGGTTGCCGCAGACGTAGAAGCAGCCGTCGAGGATGCCGGCTGAATAAATCTTGAAATTCTGCCTGTCGCCGGAGTTTTTGGCAACCGTATATTCCTTATAAGAAGTGCGTGTGAATGTGGAAAGGTCGATTACGCTGAACGACGGCTGCAGCAAAGCCCCTTCGGCGCTTTTCTTCAATGTTCCGAAAGCATAGAGCGTGTTGCCGTCAACCACTAATTTGTCATATTGTGTATATGTGTAACTTCCGTCGTTCGCGGTGCAGATGCCGGTGTAATATCCGTCAGACGTGAATTTTGCGATGAAGGCGTTGCCGACGGTAACCTGCGAGTCGCCGTCCCATCCATCGTTGTAATACGCTTCAACAGGTACGATGCGGCCTGCCTTGCCTAAGAAATACATCGTTGTACACATTCTTCCTGCCACGTAGATGTTGCCGTCTGCGTCAAGCGCGATGGAATATGTGTAGAAGGGAGTCGAGACGCTTGTTCCGTCGGTTGTTTCGTTCAGGGCGTTTATGGTGCGTGTCCATTCAACCACGCCGTCGCTGTTCACTTTTACAAGTGCCGCGCGGTACGACCACTTGTCAGCGTCAGAGTGCTGTAAGTATGTTACTGTGCCGTCTGAACTTACGATGTGTGCAAACCTATAGTCAGCCCTGTCCGACTGGCGGCCATACATGAGCAATATCGCGCCGCCGTCGGATGTAGGCTGGAAGTCGCAGTTGCTGTTGGTTATGTAACCGAAGTTGGTGTACAGTTTCCATATCGGCTCGCCTGTGGCAGGGTCAACCTTGGTGAAGAGCAGGTTAGGCGTGTAGCTGTTGCCGCTGCTGTAGTCGGCTCCCTCGATGTCGGCTCCGCTTTCATCTTGCAGGTTCTGGCCTCCCCATGATATTGTTTTTCCTGCCGCAGTTGTTCCTCCCCATACAAGAGCTGTAAGGTAATTGCCGTCGGCTGCTTTCTTTACGCCGATGACATTGGCCGCTTGAGCTACTGTGCCCTCAATGGATGTTGCCCAGTTGAAAGTGTAATCGACGGTTTGTGAGAAACCGCCCAGAGTGGCGATTGAAGCCACTAATAAAGTAAATAATTTCTTCATATTGTTGATAGTTAAATGTTAGAGAAATTTTTTGCAAATATACGGTGATTGGCCGATGCGTGAAATACCCAATAGTGGGTATTTGTCTGGATAACAATTAGTTGGTATCAAAACGTGTGGGAGCATCCCTAATAGTAGGTAAATTAAAAAAAACTGTTGCATGCGACTGATGTTTTGCGTAATTTTGTGACGGTTAATGTCAATGAATATGCTGAAAAAAGTTTATGCCATAATATTCCTGTTGTTGATAACAGCGGCTGCGGCAGCCCAGAAAGTCCCGTCGTCAAAAGGCTGGGGGACATTGGACGGCGACACACTGAAGGAAGTGGTAGTCACTGCGCGTGAGTCAGGAGGCATGACGAGCAGCTCGCGCATAGACCGCGCGGCAATGGAGCATTTGCAGCCGACAAGTTTCACCGATTTGCTTGAACTGCTGCCTGGAAACATATCGCAAGACCCTAACATGGGTGCTGTCAACTCGATATCCCTGCGTGAGACAGGCAACCTTACCGCGACTGGAAGCAAAAGCACCGGCTCCGACTACAACATTTCGTCGCTCGGCACGCTTTTCCTTGTTGACGGCGCACCGGTTAACGGCGATGCAAACATGCAGAACATACCTAATGCATCAAGCGATGCAACATCACCAGAATATGTGAGGGACATGACCAACAAAGGTGTTGACATGAGAACAATATCGACCGACAACATCGAAAGCGTAGAGATAATACGTGGAATACCGTCGGCGGAATACGGAAACCTGACAAGCGGCGTCGTGAACATCAAGCGCATACGCCGCTCCACTCCGCTTACGGCCCGCTTCAAGGCCGACGGCTATAGCAAGCTGTTCAGCATAGGAAAGGGACTGAACATAGGTGAAAGGGCGATACTCAACATAGACTTGAGCTGGTTGGACTCCAAGATAGACCCACGGGACAGGATGGAGAACTACAAGCGGCTGACCACTTCAGCCCGGCTTAATGTGGGCAAAGACATGAAAGACGTATTCCTTACATGGAACATAGGGGCTGATTACACAGGTTCGTTCGACAATGCGAAGACCGACCCGGACTTGTCGTACAACAAGGTGAACGAATATAAATCGTCGTACAACCGTATTGCGCTTACAAACGAGCTGAACCTGACGTTCAAGAACATGGAATGGATAAGCCGATTGACGCTCAACACATCGGCCAGCTACCAGCTTGACAGGCTTGAGCGCAGAAAACAGGTTGCTCCGCAAAGGGCGTCTGTAGCTCCGACAACGATGGAGGCCGGCGAGCATGACGGACAATACCTGCTGTCGGAATACATCGCGGATTATTTGAGCGACGGCAAGCCGTTAAACACTTTCGTGAAACTAAAAGCCGACGGCGCATATAATATTAATAAGGTGAAAAACAACTATAAGGCTGGCGTGGAGTGGACTTTCTCCAAGAACTATGGACGGGGACAGGTGTATGACCTTACGCAGCCTTTGAGTGCGTCGTGGACAACACGTCCGAGGGCGTATAAAGACATCCCGGGGCTGCATGTCATCTCCGCATATGCAGAAGAGAAACTTACCGCGCCCTTGCTTGGCAATAAAGTGGAATTACAGGCTGGAGTGCGCACGGTAAGCCTTCCTTTCCTTGACAGCCGGTATGACATAAGCGGCAAGATATTCGCCGACCCGCGTATAAACATGGTATGGCACTTCCCCACCATAGGGGTGAACGGGCTTGACATACTCGTGGCCGGAGGGTATGGCGTTACCACGAAGATGCCGACAATAGACTATCTTTTTCCTCAAAGCCATTATGACGACATTATCCAGCTGAACTATTACGACATAAACAATCCGGCCGGATACAGCAGGGTGAACCTGCGGACTTACATCAATGACGCGACAAACTACAACATCCAGCCGGCGCGCAACTATAAATGGGAAGTCCGCCTCGGAATGGAATACAAGGGCAACAGCCTTTCAGTGACTTACTTCAGTGAGAAAATGACAGACGGCTTCCGCTATTCTTCAACTTATGCGCCATACGAATATAAGAAATACGACGCTTCGGCTATTGATGCCAACAGTCTGACCGGACCGCCCGACTTGGGAACGTTGCCCTATACGGAAGAAAAGGTGCTGCGAGGATATACATCCGCTGCCAACGGCAGCCGTATAGACAAACAGGGAGTAGAGTTCCAGTTAAGCACGGCCCGGTGGAAGCTGTTGCGTACAGCCTTGACAATAACAGGAGCTTGGTTTAAGTCGACATACAGCAATTCGCAGATGCTTTTCTCCACGGTCAGCGATGTGGTGGACAACGTCTCCGTAAGCGACCGCTACGTTGGACTTTACGATACTAATGACGGCCGTGTGAACGAGCAGTTTAACACCAACTTCATGTTGGATACGCAAGTACCGAGGTGGGGATTGATTTTCACCACTACGGTGCAGTGCATGTGGTATGTCAAGACGAAACGCTTGTGGCAGAATGGCGTGCCGGCGAAATATCTGGATGCTGAAGACGGCGTGCTGCATGACTACACGGAGTCGTCAGCCAATGATGCTTATCTGAGATACCTTGTCAAGACATACAACGATGACGTTTACCGCACACAACGCGTGCCTTTGGCTTTGTACGTCAACCTCAAGGCGACCAAGACGATAGGCCGGTATATGAAATTAGCAGTATTCGTAAACCGCATAATCGACCATTTGCCTGACTATACAAGCAACGGCCTGATAGTAAGACGTTCGAGTACGCCTTATTTCGGAATGGAACTGAATGTAAGATTATAGAATGAAGACAGATATGGGAAAAATCAAGATTGTTGTGATGTTCGTCATGGCGTTGGCAATAGCTTGCGGTTGTGACGACTCATTGGAGAACAGCATACAGCTGTACAGCGTTGAGATGCAGATTGATTTGCCGGAAGATGTGCAAGGTGTAGCTCTTAGCAATGAACGTTATGAGTTCAAGAACGTGTCGACTGGAAGGTCTGCGACGTTTTCGTCAGCGGAAGACATAAAGGTCACAGTCGGACTTTATGATGTGACTTTCACCGCCGAGGCGGAGATGCCCAATGGTACAGTGTCTACGGTAAAGGCTTTTACCCAGTCGGTGCAGGTTACGGGTAACAATGTTGTTGTAGAGCTGAAAGCTTATAGCAGCATGGAGAGTGACGATTTGGTGATAGCCGAAGTGTTCTTTACGGGCACGCTCCAGTCTTCAGGCAATCAGTACTTAGGCGACGGGTATGTGAAGCTTTACAACAACACCGACCATGTGGTGTATGCCGACGGCATCACGTTGTTTGAGAGCAAGTTCACCACTACGCAGAAATATGATTATGACCCTGACATAATGGACACGGCAATGACCGTGCAGGCTCTCTATACTGTTCCGGGTAACGGTACGGACCATCCCTTGCAGCCCGGAGAATATCTTACGTTGGCAGATGTGGCGATAGACCACCGCACGGCCAATCCGAATTCGTTTGACCTGTCGGGAGCGGATTTCGAATGGTATGACGTGTCAACGTCTCCATCGCATCTTGACATCGACAATCCTGAAGTCCCAAATCTCGACAAGTGGTACTGTTATACTTTGTCGTTCTGGGTGCTTCACAACCGTGGCTTCAAGGCGTTCGGGATAGCACGCATACCGATTGACAAGGAGGAGTATCTGGCAGATTATTGGTACACCTATGATTACGTGATGGTAGTTGAAGCCGGTACGTTCCCTATGTCGCAGTCGGCTTACAAGTTGCCTAACAAGTGGATTGTCGATGTAGTCAACTGTAGCGTGGCGGCCAAATATGCTTGGAATGTATGCGACCCGTCACTCGACATGGGCTGGACTTATTGCGGAACTATCGACCAGGATAAGACAAGATATTTCCACAGCGTAAGGCGCAAGATGCTCTATCTGAACGATGACGGCAACCCCGTACTGAAAGACACCAACAACAGTACGGAAGATTTCAATCCTTATTGCATCGCGTCTGAAATCGAAATACAGGGTACGGCCGTTGACGCTAACGGCACGCTCTGCACAACACGGACTTATGACGGAGTAACACCGATGGAATAAATGAAAACAACTGTCAGATACATACAAGGTTTGTTGGTTGTGGCGACAGGCATGGTGCTCCCATGTGTTGCAATCGCTGCAATCCCACAATCCGCAGATTCCATTCATGTGCTGGACAAGATTGAGCGCCATGATGCAGACTTGTCCGTAATGGACGTGTCAGTATATGCCAATCCGGCGTTAAGGCAGTTCAAGTATGTCAACAGTCTGACAACTGTAGCCGTCGGCTATGATATAATGCGGCAAAGCAAGGCTGTAAGCACCCAAGCCGGTGATGGTGACGATAAAGCGCTGTTCGATGCAACCACATATATTAAATATAAGAACTCTGCATTGTGGGGAAACGGCTGTTACAGCAATGGACATGTGCGTTTTCCTGTATGGAACGAGGTGGCAGATGCGGAACTCGTATATCCTTATTTGACGGCTGACTCCATAGGCGGCGACATGAAACGTGAGATATACCGCTTCTCCGGAGGTCTTGCCTCACGCATCGGGAACTTTGTCTGGGGCGTAGAGCTTGGCTATCAGGCTGGACAATATTATCGTGATGTAGACCCGCGGCCCCGTAACATTACGGGGAAACTTGACATTTCCGCAGGGGCTGGTTGCGTAATAGGCAATTACGTGCTTGCCGTAAGCGGTACTTTCATGACTTACAAGCAGACGAGCGACATTGATTTCATGAGCGAGCTTGGACAAACGCCAATATATCATCTTACAGGACTTGGTTCTGACTATGTGCGCTTCCGTGGCAACGGAATGAACACCCATTACAAGGGAAATAGGTTTGGCGGCAGCATAGATATTGTAAGTGAAGACCGTAACGGACTATTCGCATCAGTGAAGGTTGCACGCTTTACTTTGGAGACAATACTCAGCGACATGAACAAACTGCCAATGAGCAGCTTGTGGCACAACAGCATTGATGCCGCTGCCGGATTTAGGAGAAGCAGTGGAAGTACTGCTTGGCAGGTAGCGTGCGGCTTTAATGCGTACCGCAGGCACGGAAAGGAGAATGTCTTTGGCGACCCGGCATCTTCAACATATCCGCAGATAGGAACACTTGAGCTATATGCGGACAATCATTGGAAAGCCTGTGTTTCAGGACTTTATGAGGTGCAGTTGGGCAGATTGAAGGTCTCATACAAGCCGTTGTTCGCATATTCACATAGATGTCAGGTGTATGCTGACCCGGGACGCGAATGGTTGGTTGACCATATTACGACAAGCCATACGCTTACAGCACGTGGCAGGCTTTCTTCACGCTGGTATGGGAACATGGGTTTTAGATGGAGCCTTTATTCTCCAGTGAAATCAAATCTTGGGCTGAACGATTATGAATCGGGACTGCCCCTATTGATGGAAGCACTTGAATCAGACTTTGTGTATGCATCGTCAACGCAACGCTCTTATTCTGTGTCGGCATCAGCAGCATACGCGCTCAACCGCCGCAACACGCTTCGTTTTTCCGCAGACTATGAGCGGTGCAGCTATGTGCGCTCGACATTCGGCAATAAAGTGAGCGTTAGCGCGGCATTAATATTCTGATATAAGTAAAACAAAAAACATAAAGAAAAGTAACATGAAGATTAGATTGTCGAGATTTTTACTGTCGGCATCGCTGTTGCTTGCCGCATTCGCCGCGCAAGCACAGAATGTATCGACTGACGAGAACGTAAGGATTGGTAAGCTGAAGAACGGCCTTACCTATTACATCAGGTACAACAACTGGCCGGAAGACCGTGCCGACTTTTACATTGCACAGCGCGTAGGCTCTATAAATGAAGAGGAGAACCAGCGCGGACTTGCCCATTTCCTTGAACACCTTTGCTTCAACGGGACTACGAACTTTCCTGGCAACAGTGTCATATCGTATGCCGAGTCGTTAGGTGTCAAGTTCGGAGCTGACTTGAATGCATATACATCGACCGACGAGACGGTTTACAGGATATGCAACGTACCTACTGACAACCAGGCAGCTCTTGACTCTTGCCTTCTCATTTTGCATGATTGGAGCAACAGCCTGTTGCTGACAGACGAAGACATCGATGACGAGCGCGGCGTGATTAAAAGTGAATGGCGGATGAGGAGTGGGGCCAATTACCGTATGCTCGAACGTTGTGCGCCCAAAATATTCTCGGGTAGCCGTTATGGTTCGCGAATGCCGATAGGGCTGATGAGTGTTATCAACAGTTTTGCTTATGACGAGCTGCGTGACTATTACAGGAAATGGTATAACCCGGAAAACCAGGCGATAGTAGTTGTTGGCAACATAGACATCGACCATACCGAAGAGCAGATAAAAAAATTGTTCTCCGGCATCAGGACGCCTAAGACGGCAGGAAAGATTGTGGAGTATGAAGTTCCTGACAACGAGCAGATTATCTGCGCTGTCGAGAGTGACCCCGAGCAAAGCGGACGTATGCTTACGATATATTTCAAGCACGACGGGCTCGATGAAAGCGAAATGCCGACCGAGGCGTTCTTCTACAATGATTACGTGAAGTCAGTCGTGAAGATAATGCTCAACGAACGTCTTGGCGATTTGTCACGCGCCAAGGATGCGCCGTTCACTTCTGCTGCGGTACATGATGAAAGTTTCTTGATAGCGAAGACAAAGGAAGCCTTTGCCGTCCGCGCTATGGCTAAGAAAGACAGCACTTGCGGCACGGCGCGAGTGTTGTCAAGGGAGATTGCACGACTGATAAAATACGGATTTACGCAAACCGAGTATGAGCGTGCCGCAAAGAAAGTGCGCGCCTTGATAGACGACTATTATGCAAACCGAGACCGCCGTTCAAACTATGAGTTTTCGCAAGAGTACATCCGTAATTATCTTGACGGAGAGCCGATACCTTCGATTGAGGATTACATGGACATAATAAACCGGGTGGAGCGGTCCGTAAGCTTGGAAGACGCAAACCGCTATGTCCGCAACAATGTCAGCGCAACTGATCGCAACGTTGTAATTACAGCGTTTTGCAGGGCTGCAAGCGATGAACGGTTGCCGACCGAAGAGGGGCTGATAACTGCATTTCGCGAGGGAAGAAACACTGATGCCGGCCCATATGTGGACAATGCCGTGCATGGCTCGGTTCTCGTGGAGACGCCGGAGGCCGGTGTTATTGTCGCTGAACAGGCGCTCGACCAGTTTGGCGCGAAGGTCTGGACGTTGAGCAATGGCGTAAAGGTATATCTGCGTCATTCCGACGTAAAGCCCAACGAAATACGCATAAGCGCAACAAGTCCGGGCGGATATTCAATCAACTATTCTCCCGAAAAAGTGTCTACGCTTAGGATGTTGAACGAGGTCATATCAGAAAGCGCATGGGGAAATTACACCAAGGACGAGCTTAAAAAGCTGCTTGTTGGCACGAATGTCAATGTAACAACAGGAATAGAGCTTACCGAGGAGCGGCTTAGCGCAAAGGCTTCGCCTGACGATTTAGTGACGGCCATGCAGCTGATAAACCTCAAGATGACATCGATAAGCCGTGACGACAACGCTTTTGACAATCTCATATCGTCTGCACGGACAAGAATAGAAAACCAGAACAGTAATCCGCGTTATGAAATGGCTGACTCCATTTTCCGTTATGTCTATTCGCATCATCCGCTCGCGGCCAAGATTACCGCAGCCGAACTTTCAGACGTAAGCTATGACGACGTGATAGGTATTTACCGCGACCGCTTCGCCGACGCGTCTGATTTTGCATTCTACATCACCGGAAACTTTGACGAGGCCGTGCTCCGGCCGCTCGTAGAGCTTTACATAGCCTCCCTGCCGTCGCTCAACCGTAAAGAGGAAGCAAAAGACGTGGGCTATCATCTTGCAAGCGTGCCGTCGCATACCGAGTTCAGCAGGGCTATGGAAACGCCGCAGAGCATCGTCTACGTCTACCGCAGTGGCGAGGTGGAATATTCTCCAAAGAATGTAATACTCGCAAATTTCCTCGGCAGCATAATGTCAAACATCTACCGCCGTGAAATCCGCGAGGAGAAAGGCTGGGCTTACTCCATAAGGGGGCATTGCTCCGTGGTGGCGGATATAAACGGCGGCGACAAGCCACATTTCAACATGCCGGTAAACTGTCCGATACAGCCGGGGCACGAGCGTGAATGTTTGGACATAATCAATACGCGCCTTGAAGAGGTCGCTCAAAACGGAGTGCCGGCCGGAGAGCTTGACAAGGTAAAGAAATACATCGTGAAGAACGCTCGCGACGGCATGAACGACAATGCCTACTGGGCAAGCGTGTTGAAGCTGTACCACAAGTTCGGTGCAGACTTCTATAACGGGTATATCGAAGACTGCGAGGCAGTTACGAGTGACGACATAAGAGACTTTGTGAAGAATGTCATACTCAAAGGCAACAAGTTCGAGCTTGTAATGACACCTGCTACGGGTGACGAGTAACGGCAAGGCCGTTTCTCGTCACCCGTTACACTGCGTCTTGCGGTGTCATGTGCCGAGGATTTTGGCCAGCCCGCCCTCGCTTGTCTCCTTGTACAGCGACGGGATGTCGTGTCCTGTCTGTTTCATCACGTTTACGACTTTGTCGAACGGCACGCGGTGAGTGCCGTCCGAGAAGGCCGAGTACAGGTTGGCGTCGAGTGCGCGCGTGGCCGCGAAGGCGTTGCGTTCTATGCAAGGTATTTGTACGAGGCCGCATACGGGGTCGCATGTCATGCCGAGATGGTGTTCATGCCCCATCTCGGCGGCATACTCTATTTGCGAAGGGCTGCCTCCGAACAGCTGGCACGCCGCTGCGGAAGCCATCGCGCAGGCCACTCCCACTTCGCCCTGGCATCCCACGTCGGCTCCCGAGATGGATGCGTTCTGCTTCACTATGTTGCCTATCAGGCCGGCAGTGGCTATGGCGTGCAGTATGCGTGAGTCGTTGAACTGGTGTCCGCGTGACAGGTGGTAGAGCACCGCGGGCAACACGCCGCACGCTCCGCATGTCGGCGCGGTTACGATTGTTCCGCCCGATGCGTTCTCTTCGCTGACGGCAAGGGCGTAGGCATATACAAGGCCGCGTGTCTGCAACGACTGCTTGTAGCCTGAAGCCTTGACGTAATACGTAGGCGCTTTGCGTGCAAGGTTGAGCGGCCCGGGCAGCCGTCCCTCGTGGCTTATGCCGCGCTCGACGGCGTCCTGCATCGTATGCCATACCTCCATGAGGTAGTCCCATATCGATGCGTCTTCGCACATGTCCACATATTCCCAGTAGCTCCGCCCCGTTTCTTCGCACCACTGCATTATTTCGGTCAGCGAGTTCATGTTGTACACTTCTTCGGTGTCGAATATGTCGCCGTTGCCGCGGCCTTCCGACAACGCGCCTCCGCCGATGCTGTACACCGTCCACTCGTCGGTTACGTTGTGGTTGCCGTCAATTGCGGCGAACTTCATCCCGTTGGGATGGAACGGCAGGAATACACCGGGCTGCCAGCTGATTGTCACCGGTGCCGTGGGGCAAGCACTTCGTTGATGGCAACGTCGGTCATGTGCCCCTTGCCGGTAGCCGCCAGGCTGCCGTACAGCGTCACTTCGAAGGCCGCCGCCGAACCGTTGCGCTCAAGAAACATCTTCGCCGCCTTCTGCGGTCCCATTGTATGGCTGCTCGACGGGCCTTTACCTATTTTAACGTGAGTTCGGTATAAGAAAACGATTGAAAAAGTTGTGGGAATGAGATATTTTTAGTATCTTTATAGTTGACAATCAATAAGTTACATAAAAATATCCATTCCCATAACTGATGCAAATATAATAGAAATTTTCTGTATTCTCGATGAGTTCTGCAAATATTTTGCTCCCGAACTGAAAAAACACACGCTGGACATCTGCGGCAAACGTCGCCGCAACCGCCAGTGCCTCATGTCCGACAGCGAGGTGATGACCATTCTCGTACTGTTCCATATCTTGCGCCACCGAGACCTCAAGTCTTTCTACCTCGGTTATGTATGTAACCACATGCGCAAGGAGTTTCCACACCGCCTGTCGTACAACCGCTTCGTAGAACGTCAGGCCAAGGTGGGACTCCGGCTTTTGCTGTTCCTGCAGACATGTGCGTTGGGTAAATGTACGGGAATATCCATTATCGACTCCACACCGTTGAAGTCATGCAATATAAAGCGTGCGCACAGCCACAGGACGATGAATGGATGGGCCGCCAAGGGCAAGTGTACGATGGGATGGTTCTACGGGTTCAAGCTGCATATAGTGATAAACGACCGTGGCGAGATTATACAATGGACGCTCACGCCCGGGAACGTGGACGACCGTGAGCCATTGAAGGACAAGGACTTTACGCAAAGGCTTTTCGGCAAGATTTTTGCCGACAGGGGATACATAAGCCAGGAGCTTTTCGAAAGGCTTTTCATTGACGACATACACCTTGTGACCAAACTCAAGAAGAACATGAAGAACTCGCTCATGGACCTGCACGACAAAATCCTGCTGCGGAAAAGGGCGCTCATTGAAACCGTCAACGACGAACTCAAAAACGTCTGCTACATTGAACATACCAGGCACCGCAGCATTGACGGTTTTGCTTCCAACCTGATTGCAGGGCTTATCGCATACAACCTGCTACCTAAGAAACCGTCACTCAATATTGACATCATTGATAAAAGCAGGCTTATTGCATAAGATTATTATACCGAACTCACGTTAATTTAAGGTACTCAAATTAGGTCAATACCATTTCATTGGTTTTGCAGTCATTTCAAGTGATTCTCTTTTTTTAAATGCTTTTTTCGCTTCGCGAACTGTGATTTATCACTCCGCTGCAACAGCAGTCGGCGAGTACTTTTGTGGGGCAAAATAAGTTTTGTGGCCACAAAAGTACAACTTGCTTGGCAAATCCTGCATTCTGAAAACATATCCTAACAGGTCTGTTAAAGGCAGAATCTTCAATCCGAAGCCAAAGGAGAAGTTGCCAATGTTCTAACTTTCCATGATGTTAGGAACTCTTAGTTTGGAAATAATATAATTATAATGCTCGAAATGCTTTGACTATTGGGTTTCCTCTAACAAACACCCTGTAATCCGAAGTTCAATGTTTGTGAGTAGTTTGATACATAGGTAATGCGACAACTCAATGTGTTGGTTCATGGTTCTATGATTTATTGGTTATAAAAGTCGTGTTCACGAGAAACCCATGTTTGACGGATTATGCAACTCAACTTCTCATGGAAAAGGTCAAAAGTTCAATAATGTCAAAGTGTCATTGTATCATTCTACATTTGGGAAATTACAAAATGGTCGAGATGGACGAGAAAGGAATTTCCAGAAAGACCTGATGGCTTTGAATCGTAACTATACAGATACCAGAGGGGGAAGCAGTCTCTGCCATTGAAGATGCGGATTTAATCCAACCTTTCATCAAATTGATGATTAAAAGCATTCGTTTAATGGCATTTAATCAAAGTAGTTTAAGTGCGTTTATAAACATTCAACCGCACAACTCATAGGTAACTTTATAGGTAACTTCTCGGTTTACGGTAAATAGAAAAACTCCGAAACACTTGATTACTAAGTACTTCGGAGTTTCTTGGGTGGTACCACCAGGAATCGAACCGGGGACACAAGGATTTTCAGTCCTTTGC
>CAJMAO010000035.1 GCA_905211345.1 uncultured Prevotella sp. | reverse complement strand
GCTTAGGCTGTTCGCACTGCACGACTGCGCCATCCAACAGATTTGCGGATGAACCGGTCTTTTATAAAGCGGCTGCTCACAACATGTTTTGCCGAATCATGCAAACGGCATGGAAAACAGCTTGTTTCCTATCTGTCAAAACTTATGTTCTGAAACTCCAAATATTCCCATACAGAACATTTTTAAGGAATAAAAAAAGAGAAAACGACTATCATGTAATGTTAATTTTGCAATAAAATAACAACTAAACACCACCGAAATGAAAAAGATTCATCCCATAACGCTTGCGCTGGCAGCAGTAATACTATCGGCTTGCAACGCAGAGAACAAAAAAGACAAGACTCATGACATCCCCGTAAAAGTAATGACAACACAGGTGAAAGCCGCGTCTGCCGACAGCGAAAGCCACTACTCGGGCACCGTTGAGGAAGAAAACGGCACGCTGTTGAGCTTCGCCGTGGGCGGCACGGTAAGCCGCGTGCTCGTAAACGAGGGCGACCGCGTGGGCAAAGGACAGCTGATAGCTACGCTCGACACCGAGCAGCTGACCCACAACCACGCCTCGGCGCGCGCCGCCTTGAAGCAGGCCGAGGACGCATACAAGCGCATGGAGGAGCTGCACAGCAAGGGCAGCCTGCCCGAAATAAAGTGGGTGGAAGCGCAGACAGCCCTTGAGCGCGCCCGCGCCTCGGAGCAGATGGCGCGCAAGCAGCTCGCCGACTGTCGCCTGTACGCCCCGTTCAGCGGCGTAATATCAAAGAAGTTCGCCGAGAGGGGACAGAACGTTGGCGCGGGAACGCAGGTGGTTAAGCTCGTGGCCGTAGGCCGCATGAAGGTGAAAATAGCCGTGCCCGAAAGCGAGATGGCGCAAATCAGCGTAGGACAGAAGGCCGACGTAACCATAGAAGCCCTCGGCGGAGCGTCCATGCAGGCCACGGTTACGGAGAAAGGCGTGGCCGCCGACCCGCTGTCGCGCTCTTACGACGTGAAGCTAAGCCTGCCTAAAGCCGACAGGAAGATGCTGCCCGGCATGGTGGCCGACGTGGCATTGCGCAGCGGCAATGCGTCTATGGCGTGCATACTGCCGGCGCACATCGTGCAGATTGACGAACGCAACAACGAGTTTGTATGGCTCGCCGTAGGCGGCAAAGCAGTGAAACGCATCATAACCGTTGGCGACTTCACCGCCGACGGGGTGATAATCACAAGCGGACTGGCCTACGGCGACATGGTGATAACCGCAGGAGCGCAGAAAGTTAGTGAAGGAATGAGGGTGGAAACAAACAACTGAAATCCACCCAACCCTCCCGAGGGGAGGGAGCTTAGAATGTCTTGCAGGTAGTCTGCGGCGGCGCATTTTGCCTATCAGGCTCATCAGTCACATTATAACCTGTCACCTGACAACCAATTAAAGCTAATCAAACTCCCTCCCTTCGGGAGGGTTGGGGTGGGTATCAAGTGTGGTGCGGTGGTTATTTAAAATAAAAATCAATTATGGAACATCAGAAACGCAACTTCGTAGAACGGGCGATGCACTACCATAAGATAGTCATCCTCGTCGTCTGCTGCCTCGTAGCGTTCGGCATATACAGCCTGCCCCAAATGCGCAAGAACGAGTTTCCCGAATACACCATACGTCAGGGAGTAGTCGTTGCGGCAGCCCGGGCGTTCCGTCGGACGAGATGGCCGAACAGGTTACGAAGCCGCTGGAGGACTACATCTTCTCTTACAAGGAGGTTAAGAAGGCCAAGACTTTCTCAAAAAGCACCGACGGCATGGCTTACATACAGGTGGAGCTTAACGACGACATCGACGACAAGGACGCCTTCTGGAACAAGTTCAAGCACGGCGTGGCCGACTTCAAGGCGCAGCTGCCAAGCAACGTGCTCGCCATACAGGTGGTTGACGACTTCGGCGACACGTCGGCCCTGCTCATAACGATGGAGAGCAACGACAAGACTTACCGCGAGCTGGCCGACTATATGGACGCGCTGAAGGACAGCCTGCGCCGCATAGAGAGCGTGGGACGAATGACGGTGAGCGGCATGCGGCAGGAGCAAATCGCCATATACGTTGACGACAGCCGCCTCGCCCACTACGGGCTGAGCGACCGGACGCTGGCCGCGACGCTGGCGCAAAAGGGCTTCACTACGAGCGGAGGCCGCGTGAAGACCGCCGATGCAGTGGAACCAATATACGTGGAGAAGTCGCTCAACTCGGTGTTCGACATCCGCGAGACAATAGTCTACACCGACCCTGACGGGCGGAACATACGTCTGAAGGACATTGCGGACGTCCGCCGCGAATATCCCGCTCCCGAAAGCTACATCGAAAACAACGGAAAGAAGTGCCTTCTACTTAGCGTGGAGATGAAGAAAGGCCGCAACATAGTTGACATGGGGCGCGAAATCGACAAGACGATGGCCGGCTTCCAGAAGACATTGCCGGCCGACGTGGACATCTTCCGCATAACCGACCAAAGCAAGGTGGTGGGCGACAGCGTCTACAACTTCCTTAAAGAGCTGCTCATCGCCGTGTGCGCCGTCATCATAGTGGTTATGCTACTGCTGCCCATGAAGGTGGCCTTGGTGGCCGCCTTCACCATTCCCATAACAATATTCACGTCGCTCGGCCTGTTCTATGCTTTCGGAATAGAGCTTAACACGGTAACACTGGCCGCCCTGATAGCGTCGCTCGGAATAATAGTCGACGACTCGATAATCATCATCGACAACTACATGGAGAAGCTCGGGGAAGGAGTGGCACGCTGGAAGGCGTCAATCGACAGCACGACCCACTTCCTGCGCTCCATCTTCTCGGCAACGCTGGCAATAAGCATAACGTTCTTCCCGTTCCTATTTACCACCCACGGAATGTTGCGCGACTTCCTTGTCAACTTCCCGTGGGCCATAACCATCATCCTCGGAGTATCGCTTCTGGTGGCAACCTTGTTTGTCCCGTTCATACAGTTCTGGTTCATACGCAAGCCGATGGACCGCAAACCGAAGGACGACGGGCGGCGCAGGTTCTCGCTGCTCGACACCCTGCAAGGCGCCTACGACAAGCTGCTAGACGCCTGCTTCGCCCATCCGAAGATCACTGTGGGCACCGGCTTGGCCTTCGTAGCCATCGGCGCGGTGCTGATAGGCAACCTTCCGCAGGAAATGATGCCTACGGCCGACCGCAACCAGTTCGCCGTTGAGATATACATGCCTACGGGAACGTCGCTCCAGCGCACGTCCGCAGTGGCCGACAGCATGGCCGACGTGTTGAGGAAAGACAAGCGGGTGGTGTCAGTTACAGAGTTCAAGGGGTGCTCGTCGCCGCGCTTTCACGCTTCGTATGCGCCCCAGACAGGCGGAGAAAACTTTGCGCAGTTCATAGTGAACACCACCGGCGTGAAGCAGACCGTAGAGCTGCTTGACTATTATTCACCGCGGTACACCAACAACTTTCCCGGCGCTTACGTGCGCTTCAAGCAGCTGAGTTACAGCGAGGCGGTAAATCCCGTGGAAGTAAGGCTGAGCGGCGACGACATAGATACGCTGAAGCGTGACGCCGGCAAGGTGCTCGCCATGCTGCGGAACATGCCCGACCTTACTCTTGTACGCACTGACATGAACGAGCCTCTGCCGTCGGCTGCGGTAAGACTGAAGGCCGACGAGGCCGCACGGCTGGGCATCAGCAACCTGACGGTTGAGTCGACACTGGCCATGAGATACGGAACGGGCATGCAGGTAGCCACCGTATGGGAGGATGGCGACGCCATACCCGTAACCTTGAAAAGCACGACGGCCGAACGGGCCTCCAACGCTGACGTTGCCGACGAGATGCTCCCGGCGGCCGGAGGACTGGCGCAAGTGCCGCTAAGGCAGGTGGCCGACATCACGCCGAGCTGGAAGGACGGCTGCATAGTGCGGCGTAACGGGGTGTACACCGTGACCGTACAGGCCGACGTAAAGCGCGGAGTGAACGGCACGGAGGCCAACAACAAGGTGGTAAAGGCGGTGAGCGGCATTGCGCTGTCGCCCGGAACAAGCGTAAGCTACGGCGGAGAGATAGAGAACAACGACAACTACATACCGCAAATCACAGCCGGACTGGCCGTGGCTACGTTCATAATATTCTTCATCCTGCTGTTCCACCTCAAGAAAGTAAGCCTCGCCCTGCTCGTATTTTCGAGCATTGCGCTGTGCACGTTCGGCACGGCCGCCAGCGTGCTCATACAGGGAATAGACTTCAGCGTGACGTGTTATCTCGGCGTAATCAGCCTGATGGGCATCATCGTGCGCAACGGAATAATAATGATTGACTACGCCGAAGAGCTGCGCCTGACGGACGGCATGCATACCGAAGAGGCCATATACCACTCGGCCAAGAGGCGAATGAGGCCGATATTCCTCACCTCCGCCGCAGCGTCGATGGGCGTGATACCGATGATACTGGGCGGAACGGGCTTGTGGATGCCCATGGGCACGGTGGTGTGCTACGGCACGCTTATTACCATGGTGTTCATTCTGACCGTGCTGCCGGCGGCCTACCTGCTGATGTTCCGCGGCACTACGGACAAGAGGGAAAGAACTAAAGCCATTGAAAACGAATAACTTTTGCTTATGAGAACCATCATATTATCGGCCGCGCTGCTGCTGGCGGCCGCATCGGCGCAGGCACAACGCCTGATGACAGCTGAGCAGGCGGTGAACGACGCGCTGCAGAACAACGTGCGCATGAAGAACGCCGACAACGACCTTGAGGCCGCACGGCAGGCCAAGAAGCAGGCCTTTACGAAATACTTCCCCACCGTAAGCGCAACGGGAATAGGATATATGGCCGACAAGGGGCTGCTGGAGATGAGCCTCGGGCCGGGCATGGAGATGTCAATGCTGAAGAACGGCCTGATGGGAGGCGTGTCGGCGCAGCTGCCCGTGTTCACGGGCGGACGCATACTGAACGCAAACCGACTGGCCGACGTGGGCGTTGAGACGAGCCGCCTGCAACGGCGGATGTCGGAAAAGGAGGTGGTGCTGACGGCCGAAACTTACTTCTGGCAGGCCGTAATGCTGAAAGAGAAACTGAAAACGGTTGAAGCCGTAGAGCGGCAGCTGGCAAAATTTGCCAACGACGCCGAGGCGGCGGTAACCGCCGGAGTGTCTGACAGGAACGACCTGCTGCAAGTCAATCTGAAGAAAAACGAAACACGCAGCAACCGCATAACGCTGGAGAACGCACTGACGACGGCCAAACGACTGCTGGCGCAGTACACAGGACACGCCGGCGACAGCATAGACGTGAGCGCGGACATGAGCGGCGGGCTGCCGCCATCGCCCCTGCAGCTATACGCCGACCCGTCGGCCGCGCTGCCGCACACCACGGAATACACCCTAATGGAGCAGAACGTGAAGGCCAACAGACTGAAATACAAGATGACCGTAGGGCAAAACCTGCCCACGGTGGCCGTAGGCGGCGGATACATATATGACGACCTGATGGACAAGAGCCACCAGTTTTGGGTGGGCTTTGCCACGGTGAGCATACCGCTCAGCGGCTGGTGGGGCGGCTCGCACGAGATGAAGAAGCAGCGTCTGGCCGTCAGGAACGCCGAGAACACGCTCAAGGACAACGGCCAACTGCTGGTAATCGACATGGAGAACAAGTGGAACGACATGAACGACGCCTACCGCAAAATAAGCATTGCCATGGAGTCAATAGCCCAGGCGGAGGAGAACCTGCGCCTGCACAACGACTACTACCGTGCCGGAACGGCCACGATGAGCGACCTGCTCGAGGCCCAGACGCTCTATCAGAACAGCCGTTCGGCCTACGTCGAGGCGTATGCCGACTACCAGATAAAGAAGCGTGAATACCTGCAAGCCACCGGGCAATAGCACATTCTCACACGGCTTCGTAACTTGTTGATAATCAGCGTATTTACAAAAGGCCACCTTTTACAAGCTAAAAGGTGGCCTTTTGCAACGCGATTAACGGCATATTGCAACGCGAAAGACGGCCTTTCACTATTCGTCCGCAGTTCAACCATACGACAAATCCTGTAGAGACACGATTCATCGCGTCTGCCGCTAGAAACTGTATGGCTATTTACGGTAGATGCGATGAATCGCGTCTCTACAAAATTAGTTTCATACCTTAGATGCGGATGAACCGTGAATAGGAATTGCACTTGCGGCAAGATAAAAAGAGAGGGACACCTTGACAGAAGCATCCCTCTCCTTACATATACAAATAAGTCGAAACTATGCGATTAGAAATAATAAGCGGCTGAAACCTGCCATGTGTTGGCGCGGCCACGGAATAAAGTCGACTCAACACCATCAAGAACAGTCACTTCACCCGTCTTGCCGCATACGATGTTGTAGTTGAAGCCTACCTGAAGATGGTTCAGCAGCATTACGCCCGCGCCGAGATTGACACTGAAGTTGGAAGTCTTAAGTTTCCATTCGGCCGCGTCCTCGATTATGGTCTGGTGCTTGTCGCCGATGTTGAAACCAAACTGCGGACCTGCGGCAAAGTAAACTGCGGCAAGGTTACCCAAACCGATGTCATAGCGCAAGTTGATAGGTATGTTTATAGCCTGCTGCTTTATCTTCTTGTCTGCGTCTTTTAATTCTGCAGAACGCTGGTCATAAAGCGCAGCGGCGTCAATACCGAAACCTAGGATGGGAACTTTGAACATAACCGTAGGACCGATGAAGAATCCCGCGCGGTTTGACGTTCTCAGTACGTCACTGCTGAACGACATGTCGGTTATGTTAAGACCGCCCTTCAAACCAAACTTAAACTGTGCTTGCGCCGGAACGGCCAAACATACGGTCGCTACGATGGCGACTGCGAGTGTAAAAATCTTTTTCATGTAAATGGATTTTGATGATTAGTAAAATTCATAATGCCCGACTCATGGCGTATGAATTTATGAATCGCGCATTATGAATTATGAATTTAATTAATGCCTTTGCCTGCGAACTGTCACGCGCGCAGCCGGTTGTGAGCCTGACGAGCGGCTAGACGAACGGCTTTTGCGCACTGACGAGGACGCGCGGCGGTTGCGTTTTACTTTCTTGCCTTTCTTATCTTTCACTTCAGCTTTGGCTATGCTGTCAAGCGAATCCTTGCGCGCTTGGTCGCCCCAGATATTCTTCTCGAAAGCCGTCAGCTCGCCCTCTATACGCCGTTGCTCCTTAGCCATGGCCGAATCGTTAGGGCAATACTGCGCAAGGGTGCGCCCGAGCATGTTGGCGGTCTTGTAAATCTTGCCCTTATACATGTTCCGCGTGAAGTAATCGTCCATACTCATCGTAGCCGCGTTGTTCAAGTTGCTTGTCATTACGACCTGCTTCGCAAGATAAGGAGCCGCTTCGTCATACTTAACCCAGAACAACGGATACTTCTGCTCGCCGTCACCGAAGTCGTCGGTACGCCAAAGCACAGGGCAAAGGGCCACCGGTCTTACATGAAACGTAGCCGATGCCTGATCGTAATAAGCGCTCTCCTTGATGTAATATGACTTGACCTCAGCCGAGGGAATGTCGCTGTCGTTTATCGTTATGCCACGATTGGTTCGCTCATAATAAATATGGTAATTGTCTATAAACGCCTTTTTGTTAACCAAGGCAGAGTCAGTGAACACTTCGTTGCCGTCAAGCCTGTACTCGTATGCCTTGATAGTGTTGCGCATCATGAGCTTGAACAGATAGGTAAATAAGTTCATCTGCGAGCCTACCGGCTCAACGGGATAATACAACGGTGAGTTTGCGTCCTCCTCAAGCAGGATTTCCCTGTAAAGGTCGCGCCGCCAAACAACGTCCTCCGACATCTTTGCCGACACAGGATAAGATATCTGCGCGCGCGTGGTAAGCGTCTGCGCGTTGGACGCATTGGCCTGCTGCTGCGCACGGCGGCGTGCCGCCGGTTGTGCGGTTGCCGAGTCTACAGCGAACATTATCATAAGCAACGCCACGGCGAAAGCCTTCGGCAAAAGGCAAAGACTTTGCCTACGGACGTGCGGTATGCTTTGTGAAAACAGGAATTTGGTCATATTTTCTTAACTCTTAATTCTTAACTCTTAACTTACTTGACTATTACTTCCATCGTTGCCGGCAGCGTGCGGCGTATTCCATCGGGGCCTACGGCATTGATGCGGGTTATGTAGAAACGCTTGTTACGCGCCAGACGGCGGAACGTCTCACGCTGGCGCTGGGTGAAAGCGTCGCCGTTTGAAACCATCGGCACGGCATTACCCATATTATCATAGAACACCGCCTCGAAGCCAAGCACCTTGAACGGAATGTCCAACAGACCGTCATCTATTGCGGCATTTATGCCCTGCGCCGACATAAGTGACGCCTTGGCAAGCCCTCCGGTACGGAAACGGTTGTCGCCAATCTGTATGTACGGTGTCGGGTCGGGCAGCTTACGCACCTTGAAAGTAAACTGTCCCACCTGCCTTGCCGTACCGGTCTGCAATGACAAAACATTTATAGTGACATCCTGACCTACGGCCGACGGACGTGCGATATACTTACCGGGGCCTACCGGCTGGAGCGCTCCGCCGCTCATTGTGGCCGACACTTTGGTCAGCGGAACGCCGGGTATGCTTATGCTGATAGGATTACTGTAACCTGCGTAAAGCACGTTCATCAGGTCGGCGGAGACTGTCGCGCTGGGATCGACCACAGTGTACTTCTGCGAGAAATCACGACGGATTACGTCGCCGTTGCCGTTCTGCATCGTAATGTAACCTGTCAAATTAAAGTCGCCCGTACGGCTGGTTATTATCTCGTAAGTGTTGTCACGCAGGTTCATCTGCCGCCCGCCGATGAATATCTGAGGTTTCTGCGTAGTGTCGACTGCTGCCATTACTATTTGCGCCGAGAACTTGTCGCCGCGCACTATAGTCTGAGCATTGGGTATGACGAACGCGCTCAATTTGTTGACACGTATGTCCTTCATGTCAATATTTGCCACAAGGGTGTGCAACACTTCGCCTTCCGCATAACGAACGTCGCTCTGCAACTTAGAAAGTAATGTCACGGCAGCGGCCACGGGCATGTCTTCAAACATGTATTCCTGCCAGTTCTTGCCCATGGTCTTGGCATTCTTAGGCAGTGTAGTGGTCAGATTGCTGGCTATTATTGCCTTCTGCCGTTCGTCCGTAACCATCGTCAATATGCGCTCTCGAAACGAATTGATAGCATCGAACAGCTTTTTGCCTTTCCCCTTGCCGGGAGCAAGCATCACTTGGTTGGCTGCCTCTAGGTCGTCCTTGCGGTTTATATTCATTACGTCACCGTCTTCACCGTCGGCTTCCTTGACTATCGCCACCTTAAGTTCCTGTGCGAAATTGAACAAAGAGTCGCTCATGCGCTTCACGGCGGTAGCCTTGTCGAACCATGCCTTCACCTTCTGAGGGTTGGCTTTCATCTGAGCTTCAAAGTTACCGTAGATTGCCGCATTCTCCGAAGCCGAGTTTTTAGTCGTACGTTGCAGGCTTTCTTCTACCAATGAAAAGCCCTCAAGCACTTCCGTCGATACGTTGAGCGCAAGCATCGCCATCAAGACGACATACATAAGGTTTATCATCTTCTGGCGTGGAGATACCGGTCTTTTCTTTATTGCCATTCCTTATTACACTTCAGCATTATTCCCGTTGGTTGCGGTTGCACGCATATTCACGGTCATCGCCTCAATCATGCGGGCGTAAATCTTGTTAAGTTGCTCAATCTGAGAAGCCATTTTACGCGACTGTTCATTGATCTCATCAATCGTTCCGATTTGCGAACTTGCGCCTTTAAGCTGCATTTCGTACACCTTGCAGATGCCGGTGAGCGTGCGGTTGAGGTTTTCCATCTCTTCCGAATCGCGTGTCAGGCGTTCGCTTTGCTCTGAAACCTTAGCCAAAGTCTCGGTGAGTTTCTTCAATTCCTCCACATAATTAGTAGTGGCTTCTTCCATTTCAGGCGAAACTTGCTGCTGACCGGCCACCCATTCAGGTACTACCTGACCGGCAACAACAGGCTGACCTGCCGGAATTACGCCGTCTACAGAAGCGTCTGAAGCGCCAGTTCCGGCAACAGCAGGCCCTACATAAGCCACCATTCCCGGAGGAACCGCTGCACCGGCTGTCACAGGCTGGGCCTCAACTTGTTCTTCTCCAACAGTTTCATCCTCGTCTGTCACGTCATCGTCTGTGACATGCGTTGGCAAGTCTTTGCCTATAGCAGTCTTGTCGAACGGGCGGTCGAATGCCGAAATAAAGAACACTATCACCTCAGTACCCATACCGAGATAAAGCATGAGGTTGGCTCCCGGCAAGTGCGTCAACTTAAACAATGTACCGAGAATGACTATCGATGCACCCCAACTGTAAGCGTAGTTCAGGAATGTTTGCCCCGGTACGCTGTCCAACCACCGTTGCAGGCGGTATATCACGTTATATTTGCTATATTCAGTCATTATTTTCTTTTCTTTCCTTTTTGTTTAGTGCTTGTTGTAGTTGCCAGACTCCTTACGCAGCGGAAGCCAATGTAACAACGCGGCTGGTTCTGATACTCCCATGTACGCCATGCCGAACGTATATAAGACTCAGGGTCTTTCCATGATCCTCCGCGCACGCTCTTCTTCTTCAAGCGGTACGGGTCTTCCTTGGCCGCATTGTATTTAAGCTCCGGGTTGAGGTCGTTCATTGCGTCTATGCCTGCTTCCGTATAAGTGGTGCTTGTCCACTCGGCCACGTTGCCGGCCATGTCGAACAGTCCGTTTGAGTTCGATGAGAACAGCCCCACACGGCTCGTAATGAGGTTTCCGTCCTCGGTGTAGTTGCCACGGTCGGGCTTAAAGTTGGCAAAAAAGCATCCGTCCTCGGTCTTTACATCAACTTGCTCCCACGGGAACTCCGTGCCTTCCTTACCGCGGGCGGCGTATTCCCATTCAGCCTCGGTCGGCAAACGGTAGCGTTGTATATATCTGGCTTCACCACCAAGTCCTTTCAGCAAATAGTCCGTACGCCATGCGCAAAATGCGTTGGCCTGTTCCCACGTAACACCAACCACGGGATAATCATTATAAGTAGGACTGCTGAAATAGAGGCGCATGTAAGTCTCGTTGTCTGAATTCACAAAATCGTTCACCCAGCACGTCGTGTCAGGATATATATTTACTATATATGTATTAAGGAAGTCCCACGGTCCGCTCAACGGGCGGTCTATAGTCTGCCTTACTATCCGGCCTTCATCGTCGATATACGCCGTATCTTTTGAAATCATCACCACCTCGTCCGGATTCACCGGCACGTCGGTATTAAGGTTGCGCTGCGCCGGGTCAAGGCGGTTGCGGCGCAAGGCGGCGGCCGTATAGTCGTAAACCTCGTAACGATAGTTCATTTGGCTGGCGTCAAGCATCTTCTCGCCGGTCACCGGATTGGTGACATACAGGCTCTCGATAGCCCTCAGCTCGTCCTCATTAGGCTTGCGCGGCAGGGCTTTCTTCCAGTTCAGGTGGGGTGTCACGGGGTCGCCGTTCTTGTCTTCGGTTATCATATAAGTCTCGTCGCCGCCGTAAGCGGGGTCTGCAAGACGTGTTCTTAGAATAGAGTCGCGCACCCAGAAAACAAACTGCTTATACTCTGAGTTGGTAACCTCGGTCTCGTCCATCCAAAATCCGTCTACCGATATTTCCTTCGTAGGTGTCTGCCTGCCCCACAGGCTGTCGTCTTTTTCCAATCCCATTTTGAGGTATCCCCTCTTGATGAGAGTCATTCCGTAAGGCGTAGGCTCATTAAAGCTCCTGCCGCTGACGCCCACCACCTCGCCGCCACGTCCCGACGACGACATGCGTCCGCCGAAACATCCGGAAAGAATCAGCGTCACGGCAAAGCCGAGCGCAATCGTTATTTTAGTTTTCTTCATATCTTTGTTATAGTATTCTTACGCTTTTATGCTTATTACGGCCTTTCTTGAACAGGTTGATGTCGGTCTGGTAGCCTATTACGAGCTCGTGGCTGCCGTTGCCTATGCTTATCGCCGAGGTGTAAACCTCATAGCTGTAGCCAATGTGTATGCCGTGGAACATGCCTCCCACAAGCACGGTTACAGAGTTTGTCGGACTGTACGACACGCCTCCGTAGAGCATTTTCTTGTCGTTCGTGTAAATCAACCGTCCCGACACGTCCGCCCTCCATGCAAGGCCGTCCGTCCTTACGAGCACCGACGGATGTATAGTAAGAAACGGATTTCTCAGCTTTATATTGTATCCACCGGTCAAATAAAACGTAGGATCTATCTGCAATTCGTTGGTTTCGCCAAGCTCTATCAAGGGCGAGGTAAGATGCTGTGCCGACACGCCCACATACCAAGGACCGCGCGTGTAATATAAACCGAAACCCACGTCAAAGGCACTTCCGTTCACGTCTGACGTTGACAGGGCGGGGTCGCCCGAATCCTCGACGTCAAGTTTTGAGCCGTCAAAACCCTCGCTGAGGAATCCCAGCTGCACGCCTGCACTTATCATGCCGCCGAACAGTCGGTGCTTGTAAGCGTATTGCAGGGCCAAACGCTGGTGGGTGAACAAACCTATCTGGTCGTTAAGCAACGTAACACCCACGCCGTGATAATTCTTCAGGAAGTACAGTGGCATGTCGGCGCCCACGTACATCGACTTAGGGTTGTTCTCGAAACCGGCGAAGCTCATGGCGTATGCCGCCGTAACGTTGAGTTTCGACTGCTTGCCTACGGAACCGGGGTTATAATACGGCTCCACGTCCCAATAGTGGCTAAAGGCCACGTCATACTGCGCGCCGGCCTTCAAGACGGCGAACAGCAGCAATGCGGATATGATGACAAGACGGTTTCGCACGAAAATATAACGCACCCTTTAAACTTTTATTGCACAAAAACAATTAAGAACTAAAAGTTCTTGGATTAAGAATTAAGAGCGTAATGAATTAAGAATTAAGAGTTAAGAATTAAGAAAACATGTCCCGGCAACTGCCTACGAAGCATATTTTCTTAATTCTTAACTCTTAATTCTTAATTCAAGAACTCTCCGTTTAATACTCGTCCTCGTTGAAAAGAAAATCTTCTTTCGTAGGATAGTCAGGCCATATATCTTCGATGCTTTCGTAAACATCACCTTCGTCTTCTATCTCTTGCAGATTTTCCAGCACTTCCAAGGGTGCGCCCGAGCGTATGGCGTAGTCAATCAGCTCGTCCTTCGTTGCAGGCCACGGCGCATCTTCGAGTTTTGAAGCCAATTCAAGTGTCCAATACATAACCTAAAATTGTTTTAGTGTTTTTAATCGAGCGCAAAAGTAATATATTTTTTCTTATTTGCAAGATTTATGCCATGTTTTTTCTCTTACACCGTCAACAAAGTTTAATTTCCTAGCCAGCACGAACAAATAGTCACTAAGGCGGTTCATGTATTGTAGCACTTCGGGGTCAAGCTCTGTGCTCTCGGCCAAGAAGAATATCCTGCGCTCGGCGCGGCGGCACACAGTGCGGCACACATGGGCTATGGCCGCCTCGTGCGAACCTCCGGGCAGTATGAAGGCCGTTTGCTGCGGTATTCCGGCAACGATGGCGTCTATTTCCCGTTCAAGTACTTCCACCTCGGCCGGGTCGAGCGTGTATGACGGCGCGAGCTGTGTTTTCGTTTTGTCCGTGGCAAGATACGAGCACACGGTGAACAAATTGCGCTGTATGCGAAATACCAGCTGCTTGTCAGGCCCGTCTTTCATAAACGAGGCCAGCAATCCCAGATGCGCGCTGAGTTCGTCTACTGTGCCGTAAGCCTCAATGCGCGAGTTGGTTTTCTTCACTTTCACTCCCCCGATGAGACTGGTGGTCCCCTCGTCGCCCGTCTTTGTATATACCTTTGTTATTTTCATAGTCGTAAACGGTTAAAAGTTTATAATGTAGTTCTGTTTGAAACGATTTTTGTCGAAAAACACGAGGCCGCACCAATACAAATCGAACGTCACAACTCCCTGCGTGTCTCTTACAATCTCGCGCCATAAACGGCGCATCGCCTTGCTGCCGTGTATGTCCAAAAGCACCGCCACCGCGCCGTCGCGCGCCTCACTGGCAAAGGCGGCAAACATATCGCCGAAGCCTCCACCATGGCCTATCACGGCCATGTCAGCCTTCATCGCGCTTCCTGTTGCGCCACCATCGGGCAGCTCCGTTATCCCGGCGCGCCTGCATCCGGCCTTGATATACTCGCCGAACGGCACGTTGCCCGCGCCACATATCACCGCCATCCGCGGCTGTACATGGTTGGCCAGCCTGAAACAAAGCTCGCACAGCCGCCTGTCGCCACCAGCGAGCGACGGATGCAACGCCTTCAAGTCTGCGTAAGCATAATACGGCCAATGCTCGTTTATCACGTAGCGCACCATCCGATAGGCCCACGGCGACTGTACTCCGAACCCACGGCAGCGCCCTATCCTACCCAGCCATACCACCATGCGTTTGATGTCAAGCATATTACAACAGCGGTTTACAATACCGCCTCCAAATGCAAAGATATGAAATAAATTGCAAAATTCCATGCTTTTGCACCTATAAATAATGTAAGCACCGTGCAATATTGCAATTCATCCGTGGTTTGGTCATAACCCCGTCACGTAGAGAAGCTGTTCTTTGCGCCTCTTGCAAACGGCTATACGGCTAGCGGCGGCATACGTTATAAATAGCGTTCCTACAATAATTGGAATGTAACATTTTGCTTTTTTTCATGCACCCGGGATGCGGACGAACAGCGAAAGGCGGCAAATTGCGTTGCAAAAGGTGGCCTTTCACCGCCTAAAAGGCCACCTTTCGGCCCGCAAAGACGGTCTTAGGCTCTAGTTTAACAAGTCGTTGTAAAGTGGCATATTAATTGCATATATCTTTTT
>CAJMAO010000034.1 GCA_905211345.1 uncultured Prevotella sp. | reverse complement strand
TATGGTGTAATGGTAACACTACAGATTCTGGTCCTGTCATTCCTGGTTCGAATCCGGGTATCCCAACAATGATAAGGTGTCTTGGTTTAAAGACACCTTTTTTGTTTGTCCGTTCATTGCCGTTTAAAGTGTGGTTACGCCCTGTCGGGGTCTGGTTGGAACGTCATTTGGTTTCTTGTTTGTTGTCGGCGCGCGGGCGGATGGCATACCGGCGTTTTGTAAAACACGGCAAATTGGCTTGCAAAAGGCCGTCTTTTGGCCTCTAAAAGACCGTCTTTTCGCTTGCAAAACATGGCCTTTCGCAACACCGCTGATTGTCAAGCAGTTACGCAAGGATTTGAGGGCGCGTTGCGGCATTGGTCATGTTGATTTGTAGAAAGTGTATAAACCTTTTTGTTTTTTAGAAGTCTAATGATAAAATAAACTATTACCAATGAGACGTATAGCATTTGTTTTCCTATTTATCGCCGCCTTTTCCGGGCCCCGTGCGCAAGGTTGCGTGGAGCGGTGGGGACGGTTCGAGGCGGAGTTTAAGGCCGATGTCGGCGGCAACCCGTTTGACGTAGAGCTGTCGGCCGTGTTCATCGGCCCCGATACAACGTTCACCGTGCGTGGTTTTTACGACGGAGACGGAACGTTCAAGGTGCGCTTCATGCCATGCAAGGAAGGCGTGTGGACGTATAAGACTGCGTCAAAAGTGGCTGCGCTTGACGGCCGCAAGGGCAGCTTTGAGTGCGTGGCGCCCGGCCGCGGCAATCACGGACCCGTGATGACCGACGGTTCTTACGGTTTCAAATATGCCGACGGCAAGCGTTATTACCCAGTGGGCACCACGTCTTACGACTGGATGCACGCCGGTGGCGACTATCCCCGGCGCACGCTGAAGGCTGTGGAGCAGGCTGGTTTCAACAAGCTCAGGATGCTGCT
Source organism: uncultured Prevotella sp. (assembly GCA_905211345.1). Lineage (GTDB taxonomy): Bacteria > Bacteroidota > Bacteroidia > Bacteroidales > Bacteroidaceae > Prevotella. Next base: position 14,119 of record CAJMAO010000034.1, on the reverse strand, counting down.
CATAGTGCAAAACTTTGATTTCGGCTATCCGGAGCCGGCGCTGTATCCCTTTGAATTGAAAGGCAAAAGCAAGGGCAGGGACGGCAAGACCGTGTTCCAGTGGGATTTCTCGCGCTTCAATCCCGAGTTTTTCGCCCACGTGGAGCGGTGTATTGACAGCCTTGCGGCTATCGGCGTTGAGGCCGATTTGGTGTTGTTCCACCCTTATGATGACGGCCGCTGGGGCTTCGACAAGATGCCGATGGATGTCAACGAGCGTTTCGCCCGTTATGTTGTGGCCCGTCTCGGCGCCTTCCGTAACGTCTGGTGGTCGTTGGCCAACGAGTATGATTTCTTCCGTCATCTGAGAATAGCCGACTGGGACAGGCTCACCCGCGCAGTGGTAGAGGCCGACCCGTACCGGCATCTATGTTCGATACACAGCCACACGGCTAAATATTACAAGTACTGGGAGCCTGAGTACACCCATGCCAGCGTGCAGGATCAAGCGCCAGTGGAGGGTTTCGGCCGCGCCGCCACGGTAAGGAACATTTATAAGAAGCCGGTGATATTCGACGAAGTGTGCTACGAGGGCAACATGCAGAACCGCTGGGGTAGCCTTAGCGGTGAGGAATTGCTTTACCGCATGTGGCAAGGGCTGGTGGCCGGCACGTATGTTACCCACGGCGAGTGCTACATGGACGGGCCTACCGACTATTCGCGCGACTTTCTTGCCGTGGGCGGAGAGTTTCAGGGCGAGTCGTGGAAGCGCGTCAGGTTCATGCGCTCGCTGCTTGAGGAGATGCCCGGCTCTTTACAGTTGTGCGACAGCAGTTGGGATCCTTACACGTCGTCGGCCGGCGAGAATTATTACATAGTTTACCTTGGTAAGAAGATTTCGCCTGAGTGGGTTTTCGATTTGCCCGTTAAGAACGCAATGTATCCGCGCTTGAAAGAGGGCGTTCGTTTTAAGGTTGATGTGATTGACACGTGGAACATGACCGTGACGCGCTGTCCTAAGGTGTTTGAGACCACAGCCCCCGTAGGCGACAGGGTTTATGATAAGGGACACGGCGGCGTGCAGTTGCCCGATGCCCCATATCTGATGTTGAGGATAACCGAGGCCGATTGAGCCTTCGGCGCAAACAAAAAGCGATATGGCTTGCCGTAAGCCATACCGCTTTTTATATATTATGTTGTTGCTTTTATTTTGCTTTTATTTGCACTTTTCATACCATTCGCGCAGCAGCCCGCGCTGAACGCCTTTGCTGACAGCTTCGTCAAGCGTGTTTCTCGCTTCTCTTTTCCGGCCGAGGGCGATGAGCGTTTCCACCTTTGAAATCATGTAGTCGCGGTTTTCGGGGTCTCTTTTCAGGGCCTCGTCAAGGTCGAACAGTGCTGTGTCATATTCCTTCATGCTTTTTTCCTGTTCGGCTCTGGCCGCGTAAGCCACACTGCTGTCGGGATGCATTTCTACGAGATTGTTCAGTTCGTCGAGAGCTTCCATGTCTTTGCCCATTTTTGAATACGTGTAGGCCAGCCCTATTCTTGCCTCCAAGTTGCGTGGCGATATGCGCAAAAAGTGTTCGTAGTCGTTTCTTGCCAGTTCGTAACGGCGCAGGTTATTGTTGGCGTATGCCCTGTAGAATAAAGCCGACAGGTTGTTCATGTCTTTTTCCGTCACTTCGTTGCATGCTTCTATAGCGTCTTCCCATTCAAGCAACTGCAGGCTTATGGCGGCTTTTTCGAGTTTCAGTTCAAGCGATTGGGGGTGCAGTTCGATTCGCTTGTTTATTACGTCGAGCGAGTCGCGCCACTCTTTCAGGGTTTGCGCTGAGGTTGCGGTGATTATGAGTAAAAGTATGAAAAGGGAGGTAATGCGTTTCATTGGAAATGTTTTTGTAATAAAAAAGTTAAGAGTTAAGAATTAAGAAAACCGCCATTTATTGATCTAATAACGATGTTATCTTTCTTAATTCTTAACTCTTAACCTTTAATTTGTCAGTTTTCAGCGTCAATGGCTTTTATCTTTTCCTTTACAAGGTTCATGTCGTCTTTTAGCTTCTGTACCTTGCGGTTCATTTCTTCGATAAGAGAATTGCCTTTCTTGCTTGACGCGTTAAGGAAGCCTATGTTGTTTTCGTATGTCTGTACTTCCTGTTTTAGCGATTCATATTGGCGCATCAGGCGCGAGCGTTCGTTGTCAAGTGCGTCGCCGCCTCTTTCCGCCACGTTCTTCAAGTTGCTCTTAAACTTGTCTAACTTGCGGCGTGCCGTTGATATGTTAAGTTCCTTGTACAGTTTGTCAAGTATGTCGTGGTATTCTTTGTAGAGCTTGTCCTTCTCCTTGAACGGCACGTGGCCTATGGCGTTGTATTGCTCAACGAGTTCGCGGACTTTCTCTTGCGCGTTTTCTTCGGCGGCCTCGGCCAATGCTTTAAGTTGCTCTATGATTCCGCGTTTCTTCTCTAAATTGGCCCGTTCTTCGTTGCGTGTGCCTGCGTTTGCGTTGTTGCGGGCGTCAAAGAAGTGGTTGCAGGCGGTGAGAAAGTCGTTCCATAGCTTGTCGCCCAGTTTCTTCGGAACCATTCCTATGGTCTTCCATTCTTTCTGCAAGGCTATGAGTTTATCGCTCGTGGCTTTCCAGTCGGTGCTGTCTTGCAGTGCTTGGGCCTGTTCAACTAGGGCTTTTTTCTTCTCTGCATTGTCTGAGAACTGTTGCTTCATGGCCTTGAAGTATTCGGCCTTTTTGCCGAAGAAGTCGTCACATGCGGCACGAAAACGCTCGAATATCTTGACGTTCATCTTCTGTGGGGCGAAGCCTATGGTTTTCCATTCGGCCTGAATGTCGATTATTTCCTTAGTTTTCTTGTCCCATTCGGATGCGTTTTTCACTTCGGCTTTTGCTATTTCCTCAACCTTTTCACATAATGCGGTCTTCTTTTCGAGGTTTTCTTCCTCTTTGGCGCGCAGTTCTTCAAAGTGCTGTTGATGGCGTTTGTTCACTATTGTCGAGGCCGCCTTGAAGCGTGCCCACATTTCCTCGCGCAGCTCTTTGGCTACGGGACCGGTCTCGCGGTATTCCTGATGCAGTTTTTGTAACTGGTGGAAGGCGCTTATTACGTCGCTTTCGTCGGCCAGTTTTTCGGCCGCTTCACATAAGCGGGTCTTTATTTCGAGGTTCTTTTTGAAGTCATACTCGCGCGCTTCACTGTTCAGTTTCAGCAAGTCGTAGTATTGTTCGACGTACAACTGGTAGTTGCGCCATAGCTCGTTAGCCTTTTCTGCCGGCACGAGTTTTATGTCTTTCCACTCCTGTTGCAGTTTTTTGAAGTCTTGGTATGACTTGTTCGCCTCCTCAGGCGAAGTCACCATGGCCTTTATCTTCTCAATTATGTCGAGTTTCTTTTTGAGGTTTTCCTGTTTTTCTTTTTCTTGTTCTAGGAACAGTTTTGCGCGTTTTTCCTTTATGACGCTCATCTCGGCCTTGAACACTTCCTCGTCGGCATCCGGCAATGCTTTGTAAGTTGACGGGTCGCCTCCGCCTTCGATATAGGTTTTCATGTCAGCTTCACGCTCGGCGAAGTGCAGTTTGTAGAAAGCGTTTTTGAGGTATTCTACTTCATCTTTCTTGGGATTATCGGTACTGTGGGCGATTTCTTTTATGCGTTCAATCACCTCTTTCTTAGTCTTGTACGCTTTTTTATGTTCAGGTGTCTCGCCGTCGACTGTCCCGTTTTCAGCCGCCGTGCCGGTCTGCGCCGCCGTAGTGTTTTCTGTTTCGTTATTCATTACGGTGTCGCCGCCGTCCATATTGCCGTTTTCAGCCGGTGCGGTGTTTTGCAGTTCCTCTGTTTTTTCTTGACCGAGAGTGTTTTCTTGAGAGTCCATCATGTAAAAGTTTTTAGTAGACAAGCCGCCGTCGGCGGTAAACAAGGTGGATTGTTATGGCTATCAACAATTAAAAAATGACAAGAAAACGGTGGTGTTTGTCTTTTTGTTTTCATGATTTAATTGTTTTAGCCGCCTTGTTTGCTTGTGTCTTGCCTGCTTGTTGACTAATATATTATAGGTGTGCAAACTTAATTAAAAATATTGTAAATGCCTAAACTATTTCTGAAAAAAACGCCTTTTCGTGTCTAAATGAGCCGTTTATGACGGAAAATCCACCACGAAATGCCCGAAATAAGCGCCGACACGACTATCGCGATAAGGAAGCCGAACTTGTTGCCTTCCATGCCGTTGATAAGGTTCATTCCGAAAATACTGGCTATCAGCGTTGGAAACATCAGGATTATCGATACCGAGGTGAGCGTACGCATCACGGTGTTCATGTTGTTGTTGATGATGCTCGAGTATGTTTCCATTGTCGACTCAAGGATGTCTGAGTATATGTTTGTTGTCTCGCGCGCCTGGCTCATCTCGATGTTCACGTCCTCGATGAGGTCGGCGTCAAGTTCGTCCACTTGCAGCTTGAATTTCAGTTTGGCCAGAAGGTTCTCGTTGCCGCGGATGGATGTGATGAAGTAGGTCAGCGAGTCTTGCAGGCGCGACAGGCCGATGAGCGACTCGTTGTTCACCTCGCGGTCGAGGTTGCGCTTGGCTTTCTCTATGAGGTTGTTGATTTGCTTCAGCCGTTTCAGGTACCATACGGCCGACGAAAGGAACAGGCGGAATATCATGTCAACATAGTCGGTGAATCCTTCGCCGCGTTTCTGTTGGTAGCTCACGAAGTCTATCATCATGTTCGTCTCGTGGAAGCATACGGTTATCGTCACGTCGCGCTTGTGTATGATGCCGAGCGGCACGGTGGTATAAGGCGTGCGCGAACGTATCTCCTTTACGAACGGGATACGCAATATTATCAGCATCCAGCCGTCGTCGTACTCGTAACGGGCGCGCTCGTCGTTGTCGCTGATGTCGGAAAGGAAATAATCGGGTATCTTAAATTCATCTTCAAGAAGACGTTGGTCGTCTTCCGTAGGACATGTCACTTGTATCCAGCAGTTAGGTTCCCACTGGGCTATCTGCTTCAGGCCTTTGTTGGTGTTCCAGTATGTTCTCATTTGCTAATCCTCCGATAATGTTAAGTTTTGTGGGAAGACCGCATCTGGGAGCCGTGCCTTCTCACTTTACAAATCCATCGTTTCCGCGTGATAGTCGTCCATATAAGTGTTGAATTTCTGTTTTGCGGTGCAAAATTAGGCAAAAAACGTAAAAACGCAAAATAAAAACGCTTGAAAAGATTTTGAATTTTGCTTTTCAGGCGTTATTGTACAGGTTTTTTCCGCTGAACCAGCGCGACAGCATTAGCCTGTCCATGACGTATGCCACGGCAAGGCTGCCTGCTATTGTGAATACCGTTGACGCCGTGGCGAAAAGCAATGCCGTAGGGTCGAAAGCCAGTATTGGCACGAACCGCTTGGCCAAAATGGTGAAAATGGGCGAGAATAGGAGTATGGCCAGCGTGTTTTCTCCGATGAAGCAGGCCACGCGCTTCGCCTTTTCGGCCAGTAACGGGTAAACTCCGAGGCTGAGGCATATAACAAGATATGTCACGATGACGCCGGTCAGCGTCTGTTTGTACATCTCATCGGGACTTGCGATGCAGAATACGGCCAGCGGCACGGCGGCCAAGAGCGATGGGCGGAACACTTGCATGAGCTTCACGCCGCTCTGTCTTACAAGCACTCCGGCCATGAAATACAAGGCGTTGCTAATCTGCACGATGTGCGTCAGTTCCACAAGCGCGTAGAACGTCACGCCCAGCACGCACATAAACGGCACTACGCCGAGGCGCGGCCTGAGGCGGCTCACGGCGTAATAAGTAAGGTAGCACACGATGAGCGTGTGCAGATACCAGTACGGGCCGAGCGGATGCAGCAGTAGCTTTTCGGCGAACACGGCAACGGTAAGGCTGTCGATGTGTTCGCGTATGGGCAGTATCGAGGCCATGACTACGTAGCCCGCCTCCATTACGGCATACGGTATGAACAGCCATTTCACCTGATTTAGCAGTTGCCGCGCGCCTTTCGACATGTTGGCCAGATAGCCGGATATGACTAGGAAGGCCGGCATGTGGAACGTGTAGACCACCTGCTTGGCGTAAGGATACTTGTCGCCGAAGTACACTAAGTGGAACATCACCATGAGGATGATGAACACGCATTTCAGGAAATCAATCTCTCTTACACGGTTTTGCATTTCGCTTGTACGGTTGTTCACGGTTGCAAAAGTAGTGATTTTACAGCCGTGGCACAGCCTTTCGCTGCCGTTTTTATGATATTTTACGGAAATAGATACGACCGGCGCATGGTTTCAGGCGTTAGGATACCGGGGCGTGATGTTTTAAAAGCGTCTTTTTAGCAAACCGTAATAACGGCTTTCACGATACGCATGAACCGTTTAAACTACCTGTTAGAACCGTTAAAACTTAACGTATGGGCCGTCTAAACGACCCGTTTGGACGGCTTTCTTTGCCATGTTTGTAACTTATTGATAATAAGCGGATTATGAGTGTCGTCCCAATATGCCGTCAATCGCCTCGCAAAACACGGCATATTGTGCGCTAAAAGGCCGCCTTTCGCAGCGCGAAAGGCGGCCTTTTGGAAAATGTGTCGGCGTAAGCCGTGATATTATTTCTCGGGTATCTCCTCGAGGGTCTTCACCAATAAATCCCAGAATTTCGTTGTCGACGGCCAGAAAGCGCGCTCGTTAGGCGTGTGCGGAGATTGCAGCGTGGGGCCGAAAGAGCAGATGTCGAGGCCCGGATATTTTGAAAGGATGATGCTGCACTCCAGTCCCGCGTGTACAACTTGTACCGTAGGCTCGTTGCCGAACAGGTCGTTGTATATCTTGCGCATACGCTTTATGAGTTCGCTGTCGGTGTTCGGGTCCCATCCGCCGTAGGCTCCGCTCAGTTCGACTTTCATTCCGGCCATGTTGAAACAGCTCTCGAGCGATGTCGCCAGTTCGTCTTTTTTCGTCTCGCTTGAGCTGCGGGCGAGGATTTTTACGGCAGCCTTACCGCCTTCGATGTCGACGATTGCGAGGTTTGACGATGTCTCCACGATGCTGGGTATCGACGGTATGTAGCGCCATACGCCGTCGTGTGCGGCGTAAACGGCGTCGACGAGGTTGTCTTGTATCTCCTGTGGCACAACGTTGGCAGGCAGTTCTACGTCTTCTAGGGTTACCGATATTTCGCCCTCGATGCCTTTATATTCGTCGTTGAACGTCTCGCGGTAGTCGTTTACAAGGTCTTCAAGGTCGGCCCTGTTTTCCTTCGGCAGCGTGAGCACGGCTTCGGCTTCGCGCGGAATGGCGTTGCGCATGTTGCCTCCATGCCATGAGGCGAGGCGCGCCTCGTCGTCGGCTATGGCCTCGCGGAGTATGCGCACGAGCATCTTGTTGGCGTTGCCGCGGCCTGCCGAGATTTCAAGTCCGGAGTGTCCGCCCTTCAGTCCTTTCACCGTAAGGCGCACGGCGATGTCGTCCTTGTCGCTTTCCTCCTCTTTATATTCCAGCGTAGCGGTGATGTCAACGCCTCCGGCGCTGCCTATTATCAGTTCGCCTTCCTCCTCGGTGTCGAGGTTAAGGAGTATCTCTCCCTCCAGTTCTCCGGCCGGCAGGCGGTTGGCACCGTACATTCCGGTCTCCTCGTCGGCTGTGATAAGTGCCTCGATAGGGCCGTGTTTCAGGTCGTCAGCCTCCATTACGGCCATTATTGCGGCCACTCCAAGGCCGTCGTCGGCGCCGAGGGTCGTGCCCTTCGCCTTAACCCAGTCGCCGTCGATGTAGGTTTGTATCGGGTCTGTCTCGAAGTTATGGGCGCTGTCTTTCTCTTTCTGCGGCACCATGTCCATGTGGGCTTGCAGTATTACGGTCTTGCGGTTTTCCATGCCCGGAGTGGCAGGTTTGCGCATAACGATGTTCTCGGCTTCGTCCTTGAAAGCCTCTACGCCTACGTGTTTGGCAAAGTCGAGCAGGAACTGCTGCACTTTCTCGAGGTGGCCCGACGGGCGCGGAACTTGTGTCAGCGCGTCGAAGTTGCGCCAAATGCACTCAGGTTTCAGGTTTTTGATTTCACTCATAGCATTTAATTTTTTAATTAAAGGTATTTTTTGAATTAAGGATTAAGAGTTAAGAATGAAGAAAAATACCTTTGTCGGCAGTTTCCCTTTTAGTGCAACTAAGCATATTTTCTTAATTAGCTTAACGCTGACTTTCAGTTCTTAATTTTTAATTCTTAATTATTTTCTTCGTGAACGCCAGCGCGACCCAGCTGTATATGCCGAGGGCGATGACGAGCAGTGTCTGTATAGAATGGACTATCAGTACGAAATAGAGCGCGTTATTGTCGGCTACGCCGTAAAGTATGAGCATTGTCTTCACGGCGAAGTGCCACGGCCCGGCTCCGTTGGGGGTAGGCACTATTACGGCTATGCTGCCTACCACGAACGTAACCAGCGCACATTCCATGCCCAGTCCCGAAGTGAAGTCGAAGCAGAAGAACGTGAGGTAGTAGTGCAGGAAGTAGCACACCCATATCGCAATGGTGTAAACTACGAACAGGGGGGCGTTCTTAACGCCTTTCAGCGACACCACTCCCTGCCATATTCCGCCGAGAGTGGCTTTCACCTTGTTATATATTGCCAGCTTTTTCAGCAGTATGTGCAGCATGGACACCACAGCCACGGCACATGCCGCGGTGACGAGATAGCCCGTGGTTGAAAACCGGCAGAGTATCGAGTCAACGCTGGTGCCGGTGCGGTTGAAGAACGTTGAGAAAACGTCTACTTGCATAAGCAGCGTTATGGCGCACACTATGGCCATAAGCAGCATGTCGATCGCTCGCTCGGTAACCACCGTGCCGAGGGCTTTGGGGAATGATATGCCGTCGTATCTTTTCAGTACTCCGCATCTCGTGAACTCGCCGATGCGCGGTATTATGAGGCTGGCCGCGTATGAAAGGAATACCGAATGCACGGCGGTCGACGTCCTCGGGCGTTCGCCCATAGGCTCAAGTGTAAGCCGCCAGCGCCATCCACGGAACATCTGGGCCAGTATGCCGAAAGGAAACGAGAGCAGCATCCACGTCCAGTCCATGCCGTCGGTGAGCACGCGCTCAACGCTTTTAAGGTCGAAGTCGCGGTACATCCAATACAGTATCGCGCCCCCGAAAGTTATCGGAAGCAATATTTTTACGGCATAGTTGGCTATGGATGTTGTTTTCACGCTCGTCAGGTGTTTCAAATGCAAACTTACAATAAATTTTTGAAACACTGCTCTGTGTCGCTTAATAATTATGTTTTCTTATTAGTATTCATGCCGTTGACGCACCTGAAACCGGCCTCTGTCGATAGGGATAACGTCTTGATATACTTGCTGTTACGTCCCGATGCGTGGCAAAGGGGCTTTGCCACGTTTCCAAAAGGCGGTCTTTCGACTTGTAAAAGACGGCCTTTAGCTTTGCAAACGATGGCCTTTTGGCGTGCGAAAGGCCGTCTTTTGGAACGCCATTGACGGCCTTTCAGATTGTAATGTCAGAAATCGTATCCAAGACTTACCGACCAGACGTTGTTTTTCCAGTCTCCGGAGCCGGTGTCAAGATTCTTGTGCTTTATGCTCCAAAACCCTGTTTCGTATGCCACCCCGAAATGGAAATGCCTTACGAATGTCACGCCAAAGCCCATGTGCAGCCCCCAGTCAGCGCGCTTGAATGTATCGTCACCTCCGAAGAAGTCTGTTTCCACGCTTTCATTAGTCTTGTCGTTACGGTGTTCAATCTTGTATTTTCCGCTTATTCCGTATGCAAAATACAGTCCAAAGTCAAACTGTAGCTGCATTACCTTGCATGGCTTGAAGCGGTAAGAAACGAGCATGGGCAGTTGCAGGTATAGCGGGGTGACGGTTTCTTTCACGTTGGTGCCGGAGTCTTCTTGCTTGTATTCCATACCTTTGCCGCAGACTGAAAGTCCCGTTATCACGTCTATGCCTTGTTTGAACGACGGGTTCCCGAAGTTGACAATGGGAATATTGAAGGTTATCCCGGCGTGAAACGTCGTGCGCGAGTCGAAGTCATCGTTCGAGCATGACAGTGTTGCAAAGCTCAGTCCTGCACGTATGCCTATGCGCACGCCGGTCTCCTTGTCGGCTTTCGACAGTGGAACTGACGATACTCCGCTTACCGTCTGCGCCTGCAATGCGACGGTGATTGACACTAAGAATGTTGTTATTAGTAGCTTTTTCATGGCAAATTATGTATTGTGATATGCAGACTGTGTTGTCAAAGGTTGAAATCCATTCTCCAAATGTCATATTTTCCCGGTTTCGAACCGCGTTGGGACAGGAAGTAGATGCTGCGTCCGTCGTGCGACCAGATTGCCGACAGGTCGTTGCCTGTATGGTAAGTGAGCCTTGCCAGCTGTGTGCCGTCGGTGCGCGCCGCGTAAATGTCGGTGTTAGGCGTGTTGTCTTCGCCCGACAAACTGTTGGCAGTTACCAGCAGCCATGCCCCGTCGGGCGACAGCTGCGGTGTGGTGAAACTCTTTCCTTGCCGTGCAAGTACCAGTTCTTCCGCGCCGGTTGTGAGGTTGATGTGCCATATTTCGCTCTCGTTCCTGTCGTTGATGCGTGCGCAATACGCCTCATCCTGTACACCCGGAACGAGGCATATTGTCATGCCGGGGGCTATCATCGAGCAGTGGTGTGTGTGAGTGTCATATTTCCAGAGGTTGTAGCCTGAAGCCCCGTCCGCCCTGTGGAAGAATACAGTCTTGCCGTCGGCGGCCGTTGTTCCGCCAAAGTCATTGCCTTTTCCGTCAGTGATTTGTGTGATAGGGGCGCCGCTTAAAGCGTCGATGATGCGTATCCTGAAACTTTTGCCGTGCCTTTCTGTCAGGCATAATGTGTTGTCGACATTGTTCCATGACAGGGCTACGACGTTGGCCGACGGTATGTGGCGTGCGCTTGTAGCTCCTTTTGCAAGTTTTCTTATTACGGCTTCCGTCTTGCCGTTTTTTTCGCTTATGTATGCAATGTGCGTTCCGTCGGGCGACAAGGCTATCTGTGCCGGCACCCACCACTTAGTCTCCGTTACCTTGTTACTGCTTAAAAAGGTTGACGTGTTTTTGACTAACCGGCCTCGATAGGTTGCCACGCGGTCGGCGGCAGTCGTGATTTTTTCCAGCTTTCCACCTTCTTCTTCAGGTGCGTATGCCATGGACGTGACGGCTTTTAATGGCCGCGCGCCTGCCATCGGGGCGGTAATGGCCACGGCAAGGGTGATGAGTATTCGTTTCATTTTAATAGCTCTTTTGTGCGAATGTAAAAATACAGGGTTACGTGTGCCGCCGGTTTGAGGATACGTTGGCCGTACACATCATGGCTGATGTGCGCCTGATGGTGCTGCGCCTGCGGCCGGATACTGTACGTACCGGCTTTTTGCGAAAAGAAAACCGTTGATAATTGGCCGTTATTTAGGGATATTCTCTGTCGCAAAATGGGTGTAATGAAAAAGAGCGGACGTCTTTTTCACATTCCTTATCATCCCAAGGGAACGGCCAAGCACCCCGAACAAGATAAATAAAAGGAGAAAAACGCCCGCATCCGGGCGCATCTATTCCCTTCTATTCTCTTGTTCATCCCAAGTTATTTGGCCGTTATTTTGAGATGAGAACGAAGTTTATAAACACGTTAGTCATGCTCTGTTTTCGTATGCCGTCTGTACGGCGGTACGGCGCAAAGGTAGCAATTTTATTCCAACGGGCAAAATAATGGCCTGTATTTGTGGCTATTAAAATGCTGTATGCGTATAGGCTTGGATAATAAAGTGCGCTGATAACACTGCTGCAAGCGAGTACATGGAACGGCGATGCGCCGTAGCCCGGCCTGTAGGTGATGGCTAAAGCGCAGTTTTATTTCAAACTGAAACTAAACAGTCTGCCGCAGTTACAGTTTTCATCATACATCTTTTATCTTTCGAAAGACGGCCTTTCACAGTGCTAAAGGCCGTCTTTCGGATGATAAAATGCCGTCTTTCGCAACGCCATTGGCATCATTTTAAAACTGTAAGCACGGTCAGCCATGCTGAGGAAAGGGTGTACTTGGAATGGGGATGATGAAAAAGGGATGAACACGTTGCTGTTCATCCCTTTACGGTTTATTTCTTCAGTTTAAATGAGTTCTCGATGCTTTGCACCTCGTCGCGGAACATCTTGTCAATCTTAAGCCTGTTCTCAATCTGCGTGCAGCTGTGTATTACGGTCGAATGGTCGCGCCCGCCAACGAGCTTGCCTATCCTAGAGGCCGGCATCTTGGTGTATTTCTGCGCAAGGTACATTGACACTTGCCGTGCCGTGACGTAGTCGCGCTTGCGGCTGCGACTGGCCACTGCGGCGGTAGTCACGTTGAAATGGTTGCACACCGTCTCCAGTATGTCGTCCATCGTGAGCGGTTCGTTGTCTATCTTGACGGCCTGTTTTATCACCCTTTCTGCCAAGCGCATGTCTATCCTGCAGTTTTCAACGATTGAAAACGCCAGCAGCGAGTTTATAACTCCTTCAAGATTGCGCACGCTGCCGTTGGCCGTCTGCGCTATGAATAGCACCACATCCTCGGGGATGTGCAGTCCGTCGCGCTTTATCTTGCTGTTAAGTATGTCTACGCAGAGTTGCACGTTGGGCTTTTCAAGCTCGGCAATGAGTCCGCAACTGAAACGTGTCAGCAGGCGGTCGCTCATGCCTTGCAGGTCTACGGGCGGCCTGTCGCAGGCGAGTATTATGCGCTTGCCGTTGCGGAACAGGTGGTTGAATATGTGGAAAAACGTTTCCTGTGTCTTCGTGGCTGACACCCATTCCTGTATGTCGTCCACGATGAGCATGTCGATTGTCTGGTAGAAGTTGATGAAGTCGTTGGTGCAGTTCTTCAGCACGGCGTCGGTGTATTGCACTTGGAACAGCCTCGCGCTTATGTACAGCACGCGCTTCTGCGGGTAAAGCTCTTTTGCGCGCACTCCGATGGCGTTTATCAGGTGAGTCTTTCCGCATCCTGACGGGCCGTAGATGAACATGGGGTTGAACTGTGTCGAGTTTGGATGCTCGGCTATGGACAGTCCTACCGAGCGCGGCAGCTTGTTGCTGTCGCCCTCGATGTAGTTGGCGAATGTGTGGCGCGGGTCGAGTTGCGAGTCTATGTCTTGCGGCTTCGCGGCGTCGAGCGTCGTTGGCGACTGGTTGATGCGCGTCGTGCGTCGGGTCGTCTTGTCAATGTCGGCTATCGGCTCCGGTTCCACTTCCTGTGTTATTTTATGTGTCTGGTCTACCATTATGCGGTAGTTGAGCCTTATGCCTTGGCCGAAATATTTGGTCAGCACCTTGGTTAGCAGGCCGACATAGTTCTCTTCAAGGTATTCAACGAAGAAATTGCTGGGCACTTGAAGTATGAGTGTCCTGCCTGATTCGTTGAATGATTCGAAGGCTATCGGCCTGAACCATGCGTTGAATTGCTCTTCTGAGACGTTTTCCTTTATCAGTAAAAGGCATTTGTCCCAAAGCGCTTTCGGGCTGTTGTCCATGTTCAGGAGAATATTATAATATGTTTTCCGCTTATTGTCTTTAAGCGATTGCAAATTTCGTAAAAATAATCGAGACGGGCAAATCTTTGATTTTTGTCCGTCGTATATGCTTTTTCGTAAATGTCGTTGTTTCTGTACTTTAAGCTAAAATGTTGTTACGGTAATGTAATATTTGTGTTTGCATAATTGTAAGTGCTTGTGAAATAATGTTTTATCTTTGTTTTCGTGTGTGCCGCAGCCTTGTTTTTTGCCTTTCCGTAAGTAGTAGTAAAATGGTTTGAAACGGCATGTCCTAAAAGGGTTTGTCGCTTTTTTAGACACGAAGTCGTTATTTAGATGATTTTTAAATAAGTGTTTTGGCGTTGTGTTTTTCCGCCGGTCGGAATATGTATTATGGCTTTTGGCAGTGTCGGTGACGGCCATGCGCTTTGTGAAAGGTGGCAAAACGCACGGCGAAAGACCGCATATTGCAACGTAAAAGGCCGTCTTTTGCAAGCTAAAAGACGGCCTTGGCTCTAGTTAATTATACCGTTGCAAACTTGACATTATAATGGTTCATGGAAA
>CAJMAO010000033.1 GCA_905211345.1 uncultured Prevotella sp. | reverse complement strand
GGCAAATCGCAACGCGATTTGCCGCCCTTTGGGAAACGGGTGGCTTCAGCATACATGATAACCGGTAAATGGACCGATATTGGTTGGTTATATAATCAATGATTTGCGTTCGCTTTGCCAGTATGCTTTCTACTTATTTTACGGTAGCCTTGACGAACGATTCACCTGCAGGTAACTTTTGGTCTTTGTCGTAATATTCTGTGTCATATTTCCCTACTGGCATGTCGCTAAGGACGAAAGCCGTGCACTTGCGTCCTGCTACGACTTTATCCGTGGTGGCCGTGCTGATAGCCGTTGCCGCAAGATTGATCAAAGAGCCGAGCAGACCGCCGCCGCCACCGCTTACGCTTGTGTCAACCTTGACTTTGCCTTCGCGCTTGTAAAGTGTCTCGCCGGTTTTAGTCGAGCGAAGCACGTATTCCACATCTACCGTAAGTTTCCCTCCGATATTGTTCCTTTTCCACGACTTTATGGTGGTGAACATCGCGGCGTCGGCTCCAAGTACATTGCGGAACTGCCCTAAATCACCTTCGATGAACTGTTCGGCGTCGTATGCGCTTTCCGATTGGAACAGTTCCATTGTCAGCAACGGGGAAAATACGTAATAGCCTTTCTCGCACAACGGCGCATAGAGAGTTGTATAAAAATAGTCTTTTGCCTCTACGTGCTGCGTTTGGTTGATTGGCGGCATAATTACGATTGAAACCGGTTTCTCCTCATACATCTTAGGATATTGTACGTCACGTGTTATCTTCTGTGCGCAAGAGGCCAGCAACAGCGGCACAACAGCTAATAAAATATACTTTTTCATGGCTTTTCTATTTGTTTGATTATTCTTGATACGTATGTCTCCGATTCGGGATAAAGCTCGATTTCCAACTTTAAATATTTCAGGGCCTCATCCTTTTTCCCGTCCTTGTACAGCTGGTATCCATACTCGGCGTTAAATCCGGGTGGCACGACTTTGCGCAGTCCTTTCTGCTTCCCGCCCATTTTTTCGTATTCTTCCATCATTTTCTGGTATAGTTCGGGCGTGTTTTTCTTGCTGTACTGGTAAGTGGCGTCCTCATAGTTGTACCATGAGTAAAGCGATTTTTGTGATGAACATGAGGCCATCGTACATAGTAATAAGCCTAGAATGGCACAGTTGATGATTTTTTTCTTCATGGTAATGTTATCTTTTTGGTTTCTTGTGGTGATAAAAATACAAATCTGTCATAGATGGTTTTGCCGTCGAGCACCACTTTCACTTTCCGCTTTCCGGGTTGTACAGAGTAGCGTGTGCCACGTCGGTTTGATTTCCTTGACTTGACTGTGCGTGCCGTGAAAGTCGTCTTGTCATCGACAGATACCTCGACGTTTTTATTCCGCGAGTCGCTTGTGCTTACGAATATAAGGTAAGCAATGTCGTCGTCGCCACTCTGTTGTGCTACAGGATAGTTTGCTTTGCATCCCCATAAAATGGTTATGACGGCGCAGAATATAATAATCAGTGCTTTCTTTGTCATGGCTGTATAATGTAATAATTGGTTAGGTTGTTGGCGTCTATTGCCGTGCTTCCTGAATACGTAACGACCGAGTACTCCGTTTCTGGCGTATCGCCTGCCGACGATACCACTGTGACCGTGCCTATCTTCTTTCCCGGAAGTTCGATCATTATGCCTGTCTGAGGGTTCTTCACTTTCTTGCCTTTTGTCATAACGTCGAACGTGTCGCCTGGAGCTAGGCCCTGGCTTGCCCCTCCGCCGATAAGCACTGCGTCGCTATCGTATGTCAGGAAGTAAGTGCGCCACGGCTTGTCTGTACATTTATTGATAATGTTTTCTACCAGTTGGCCGATGGCTTCGGATATGGCTTTGTCGCTCAGTGTGGCGTCATAGTCGGCCTTTCCGCCGACGCCCATTGTGGTTTTGGTGGTTAGTTCAGCTGTGCCTTTTGCCTCGTCGGAATAAATTATGAGACCTGACGAGACGTCAACGAGCCGTATTGACACGGCAGCCTCGACCGTTTGTGTCTTCGTGGTAGAGAAAACACCGCTCTTTCCCGTGTTCTTTCGTCCGAATTGTGTTATTGAACCGATAATAAGGTAATCGGCGCCTATCGTTGAAAGGCTTGCCCCTCCGTTTTTGCTTTCCTCCAAAAGTGCTGCAAGGTCGCCGCGTTCAAGAAGTATGAACTTGTCGGATGCGGCAAGTTTTGCTGACAGGATGTCTAAGGCCTGTTTTCCCATGGGGTCGTTTTCCCTGTCGTAGAATATACCCTTTGCATATTGTGTTTCGTTCGAGAAACGTCCTATTGCAACCTTACGTTTGATAGTCTTTTTTGCTGGGTTTGCGGTTTCGGCCTTTGGGGTTTCTACAGTTTCTGTTTTTCGTTGCGCCTCCGCCGCGCCGACCGTCAGCAACGCGAAGGCCAATAGGATTAGTTTTTTCATAAATAGTATTGGTTTTGACTGCGGGCTTACAGTCCCGATAAGCCCTTGTTATGAACGGAGAAGCGTGGAACTGATATGCACCACTTCTTCGATAGGAGGTCCTGAGAAAACCTTTGAGCACGAATAGGTGTAACAATAGCAGCCCACGCCATAGCGTGAGAACCACTATGCCAGCACTTGTGCTCATTAGAAAATTCTCAGGTTTCCTATCGCAAGTCAAGCATAACGCTTCTTTGTTTACCAATATGTCTGTGATACGGAATCAACCGACCACATTGCAAAGATACGCAAAAAGCATAAAAGGGTGTTCTTTTTCCTTAATTTTGTTTATGGAAAGAGGTAAAAAAGTGCTATTGTAGTTACTTCTGTGAATGGAAAGTTTACATATTTTGTCTTATTGTGTGGTTTTTCTGTGTGCTCGTTTTCTTTTGTTTGTAAGTGCTTGATAGTCAATGTCCTTGCAAAAGGTGGCCTTTCACCTTGTAAAACACGGCAAACGGCACGCTAAAAGGCGGCAAATCGCAACGCGATTTGCCGCCTTTTGGAAAACGGTTGGCTTGAAGCCGGTATTTATCTTATGATATTGCGCCGAAGTAGGGCAGGTTTTTGCGCAGTGCCTTGAGTCGCTGCCATAGCATGGAGTATTCCGCCTTGGCGCACGCAGGGTCGTTGTCGATTATGCGTTGCGCCTCGTCGCGGGCCAGTTGCACCAGTTGACCGTCCTTGGCTATGTTGGCAATCTTCAGGTCGAAGGCCATCCCGCTCTGTTGCGTCCCTTCCAAGTCGCCGGGGCCGCGCAGTTTAAGGTCGGCTTCGGCTATGCGGAACCCGTCGTTGGTGTCGCACATTATGTCGAGCCGCTTGCGTGTGTCATCGGTTATCTTACGCTTGCTTACGAGTATGCAAAACGACTGGTCGGCTCCGCGCCCCACACGGCCTCGGAGCTGGTGGAGCTGCGACAGGCCGAAGCGTTCGGCGTTGATGATTACCATGATGGATGCGTTGGGCACGTTGACTCCCACTTCGATTACCGTCGTGGCGACAAGTATCTTGGTTTCGCCGCTGACGAAGCGGCGCATCTCCTCTTCCTTTTCGGCCGGCTTCATCTTGCCGTGCACCTTGCCGAGCTTGAACTCGGGTAAAGCCTCGCGCAGCTGTTCGTAGCCTTCCTCGAGGTTCTTCAGGTCGATTTTCTCGCTCTCCTTTATCAGCGGGAACACTATGTAAGCCTGTCGTCCTTCGTTGATTTGCCGCCTGATGCCGGCGTAAAGGCTGGTGGTTTGGTCGTCGTATTTGTGCATTGTCACCACTGGCTTGCGCCCGGGTGGCAATTCGTCGATTACGCTTACGTCGAGGTCGCCGTAAACGGTCATGGCCAATGTCCGTGGTATAGGTGTGGCCGTCATTACGAGAACGTGGGGAGGGTTGTCGCTTTTGTTCCACAGTTTGGCGCGCTGCACGACGCCGAAGCGGTGCTGTTCGTCGATAACCGCAAGGCCGAGGCGTGCGAACTGTACGCTATCTTCAATCACGGCGTGCGTGCCTACAAGTATGTTTACGCTGCCGTCGGCCAGCCCTTCGAGCACTTCTCGCCGCCGTTTGCCCTTCACCATGCCCGTGAGCAGCTCCGTGCGCACGTTCATTCCGTGCAGGAATCCGGTTATCGTGGCCAAGTGTTGTTCCGCAAGGATTTCCGTCGGGGCCATTATACATGCCTGATAGCCGTTGTCCAGCGCTATCAGCATCGACATCAGGGCCACCAAGGTCTTGCCGCTGCCCACGTCGCCTTGCAGCAGTCGGTTCATCTGTCGTCCCGAGCGGGTGTCGTTCCTGATCTCTTTTATCACGCGTTGTTGCGCTCCCGTGAGTGGAAACGGCAGGTTGTTGAAGTAGAAGTCATTGAAAAATCTGCCTACGCGAGTAAATACATAACCTCTGTATTTCAGTCTGCGGTCGTTGGCGTAGCGCAGGATGTTCAGCTGTACGTAAAAAAGTTCCTCGAATTTCAGCCTGTATTCGGCCAGCTTTATGTCGTCGTTGGTTTTGGGAGAGTGTATCTTTCTGAATGCGGAATCTCTCGAAATAAGGTGTAATGGTTGCGTGATGAACGGCGGGATGGTCTCGGCCAGCGGTTCTTTCATGCCGTTCAGCAGTGTTTTTATCGTCTTTTCTACCGCCCGCGAGGTCATTCCGGCCTTTTTCATCTTTTCCGTTGTGGAGTAATAAGGTTGCAGCCCCATTTGCGACAGTTGCAGTTCCGAGGCGGGGTCGATGTCTGGATGGGAGAATTGAAACCGCCCGTTAAACACTGTAGGACGGCCGAACACGATGTAGTCAGTGCCAGTTTTTAAGTGGCTTAGTATGTATTTTGCGCCGGAGAACCACACGATGTCGGCAATGCCAGTGTCGTCGGTCACGTGAGCCACGAGCCTTGTGCGGTGCGGCCCCATGTCGAATGTCTCGAAACTGAGTATCCGTGCCTTTATCTGCACGAACGCAGTGTCGCCTGAAAGCTCGTTGATGCTGTAGACGCGGCTGCGGTCTACGTATTTGTAAGGATAATACTCGAGCAGTTGGCCGTATGTCTTTATGCCCGCTTCCTTTTCAAGCAGGGCCTTGCGTCGCGGCCCCACACCGGGAAGGAACTGGATGTCTTGGTCTAAAATGTCGAGCATTTTAACGTGTAAAGGTAATGTAGGGTTTGCTGAAACGTAAGGCTGTGCCGGTAAGAAAAGGCTGGGGCTTCGACTACCGGTTAGGTTCCGGCTGTCGTGTTAAGTAAGAATACGGGCCATGCGAAGGTCGAACGGCGTGGTTATTTTTATGTTCTCACGGTTGCCTTCGATAAGTGTTATCTTCTGTCCGATGCCGTTCACCACTGAAGCATCATCTGTAAAACATTCTTTGTAAGGCTGTTCGTAAGCTCGTTTCAGCAGGCTTATATCGAATGTCTGCGGTGTCTGTACCAATCTGTAGTCGTCTCTTGGCACTGTTTCCGAACCACCTTGCCCGTCGACGTATATCAATGTTTCCACCACAGGTATCACCGGAACGACCGCTTTGGCCGTGCGCGCCGTCTCATAGCAGTTATGTATTACGTCGATTGACGGGAAAGGGCGCACGCCGTCGTGTATGCCTACAACGCCTTCCGTGCCGTCGGGAATCAAAGCCAAGCCGTTTTTAACCGAGTGGAAACGTGTCTCGCCACCGTCAGCCACGGCGTAAGCCGCCGTGAAATGGTAGTTCTTGCACAGTTCGTTCCAATATTCGTGTTGTTCTTTTGGCAGCACTACAATTATTTTCAGGTTGTTGTCATATTCCCTGAAACGCTTTATCGTGTGCATTATGATGGGTAATCCGTTGATCGGCAGAAACTGTTTAGGCACGCTCGCCCCCATTCTTACGCCTTTACCTCCGGCCACAATCACAGCGTAATCCATATAGTCATATAACATTTAGCGGACAAACCTGCAAACGGCGGGCGGACAATATGATATGTTTTTTGTCTGCCCGCCGTCTTGTAGGTTTGTAAGTCTTATTTAAGCATCAGGTGTTTGTACATCATTCCGTCGGCAATGTTGTCGGCGGTCTTGGCATCTGTCAGGGCTTCCAGCAGTTTGTAGGCGTATGGAAGGGTTGCCGCGGGGCCTTCACCAGTGGTTATGTTGCCGTCCACAGTACACAGTTCGTGGGTGTATTCGGCACCTTCGAGGAATTTTTCAAAGCCCGGATAGCATGTGGCACGTTTCCTTTCAAGCAGGCCGAGTCCGCCGAGCACCATGGGTGCGGCGCATATCGCGCCTATCATCTTGCCCTTGGCGTTATGCTCGACGATTGCTTTCTTCACGCCGGCGTGCTCGTTAAGGTTTGTCGCTCCGGGCAGTCCGCCGGGCAGCATGAGCAGGTCGGCATCGCTGAAGTCGGCTTCTTCTATCAAGATGTCGGCCTCGATGTTCACTCCGTGTGCGCCTGTAACCATGCGTGAGCCGGTAACGCTGACGGTCTTGAACTCTACGCCGGCGCGGCGCATTATGTCTAACGGTATCATGGCTTCCACTTCTTCGAAGCCGGTTGCCAAGAATTCATATACTTTTGCCATATTGGAATATTGTTGATTTGTTTTGTTTTATAGTTTCAGACATTCGCGATATGCCTTTATTGTGTCGTGAAGTCCCATGTAGAGGGCGTCGCAGATGAGGGCGTGCCCTATGCTTACTTCGTCAAGCCAAGGTATGTTCTCGTAGAAGTAGTGCAGGTTCGTCAGGCTCAGGTCGTGCCCGGCGTTGAGGCCGAGGCCGGCTTCGCGTGCCGCTTTTGCCGCCTCTATGAACGGCTTTATGGCTTCTTCGCGGCCGTGTTCATATCCTGCGGCGTAAGGCTCGGTGTATAGTTCCACCCTGTCGGTGCCGCAAAGGCGCGCCGCTTCGACCATTTCAGGGTCGGCATCGACGAAAATCGAGGTTCTTATGCCTGCTTCCTTGAAGCGTCCTATAACGTCGGTCAGGAATGTGCGGTTGGCCTTTGTGTCCCATCCGTGGTTGCTCGTAAGCTGGTCGTCGGTGTCGGGTACGAGCGTCACTTGCGTGGGTCTTACCTCAAGCACGAGGCTTATGTACCTGTCAATGGGGTTCCCCTCTATGTTCAGTTCAGTCGTTATGAGCGGGCGTATGGCCCTTACGTCGCTATATCTTATGTGCCTTTCGTCGGGGCGTGGGTGTACGGTTATGCCTTGCGCGCCAAACTTCTCACAATCCAAGGCCGTCTGCAGCACGTCGGGGTTGTTGCCCCCGCGGGCGTTGCGAAGCGTGGCCACTTTGTTGATGTTAACGCTTAATTTCGTCATTTTTTACGTATTTGTTATGTCAGCCTTAAAGGTTATCATGCAAAATGTGTACTTTTGCACATATTATTATACATCTGCAAAAATACAAAATGTTTGTCATTCACAAGCATTACATTATGAAAAAGAAGTCTAAAAGCTGAAATTTATGGAATCGCGCAAATTGAGTTTCGCCCTGTTCGGCAACATATACCAAAGCCGCAAGTCGGCCAATATTCAGAAAATAATGGATTGTCTCGCCGCGCGCGGGGCTGAAGTGTGTATAGAAAGGCAGTTTTACGACTTCCTTGTGGATACCGGGCGCATGGCCGGAGGCAGTGTCGGCGTGTTTGACGGGAGCGGTTTTACGGCCGACTACGTTATATCTCTCGGTGGCGACGGCACCTTGTTGCGCGCGGCCGGGCACGTAGGCGAAAAGTGTACGCCGATACTCGGCATCAACATGGGGCGTCTCGGATTCCTTGCCGACATAATACCGGGCGAGATAGAGAGTGCCATCGCCTCGCTTTATGACGGCTCTTACGCCGTGGAGAAGCATACCGTGATAAGCGTCGAGGCCGACGGCACGCAACTGGAGGGTCTCTCGTGCGCGCTCAACGACATTGCTGTGCTGAAGCGCGACACGGCCTCGATGATAACTATCCATGCCTGCGTTAACGGCGAATACCTTGTAACCTATCAGGCCGACGGCCTTATCGTGTGTACGCCTACAGGTTCTACGGCTTACTCTTTGTCAAACGGAGGCCCTATAATAGTGCCCCGCACTGGCACGCTGTGCCTCACTCCGGTGGCTCCCCACAGCCTTAACGTGCGCCCGATAGTCATTCCCGACGATTCGGAAGTGACGCTGACGGTCGAGAGCCGCAGCCATAATTTCCTGATAGCTGTTGACGGACAGTCGGAGAAATGCGCCGAGAACACGCGGCTGACCATACGCAAGGCTCCTTATTCGGTGAACATCGTGAAGCGCAGCAGCCAGCGTTATTTCTCCACTTTGCGCGAGAAAATGATGTGGGGAGCCGATATGAGGATAGTCAAGAATTAAGAGTGAAGAACTGAAATTTAAGAGTTTCCCGGTGAGCGGTTGGTTTTTTGATTCTTCGCGCACCGCCGCCGGCAGTGCAGGCTTGTTCTCCACATTATCCGTATAAGTCTAATTTGTCACGTAAAACCACCTAATATATATTAAGATGAAAGTAAAACGCATCCTGATGCTTGCCGTGCTAATTGCTGTATGCGCGGCCAACGCCATGGCGCAAGACGCCGATTCTCTCTATGCTAAAGACTTGTTACGGCCCGGAACGGCCGCTCCCGACTTCACTCTTGCCGCCCCTGACGGCACGAAGCACTCGCTTGCGTCGCTGAGGGGCAGCGTTGTGGTGCTTGATTTCTGGGCATCGTGGTGTCCTGACTGCAGGAAGGACATACCGGCAATGAAGGAGCTGTACGCCAAATACGGGCGGACGGTTAAGTTTGTAAGCGTATCGTTCGACGACAATAAGGACAGTTGGACACGCTGTGTCAACTCGAACGGTATGGAATGGCTGCAGTTAAGCGAGCTGAAAAAGTGGAAACAGACAGAGGTTTCGAGGCTTTATAACATAAAGTGGATACCATCTATGTACGTAATCGACCGCCAAGGGCAAATCATACTGTCGACAGTGATGATAGACAAACTGGCCGCCAAGTTGAAGGAACTGCACGAGTTGTAATCCGGCTGACGGCATCCTTTATTTTCAACGGAAAGCATCCGTTTTTGCAAAAGGCCACCTTTTACTCTCTAAAAGGTGGCCTTTTGCCGTGTGATTGACGGCCTTTCGCAAGCTAAAAGACGGCCTTTTGTAAGTCCTTAGGTTTCAATGCATTATGACAGCAGTCTCCAACCGTGTCCCGGCTCGTGCCATACGTGCCCGCAGCTGTTGGTGTAAAAGAATGTATGGGTAAATGAAAAAAATGAGTGAATATTTAAGTTCTACTTGTATTTTTATTGCTATCTTTGGCCTATATTTAAAAGACTTGTTACCTATGAATATACTATTAAGCGTTGTTTATGGCACGAGTTTCGGTGAAGAACTCGTCTTAAATCTGATAACAGGAATGAAGGACGGCATCCGGCAGTCTACTTCTTACAGGATGAGAACCGTCAACGGCCGTGAGTGGACTTGCAATCTTAAACTCGATTTGCGGAAAGGCACTCATATAGATTACTTTTACAGCGTGGTGCGCGGCGAGGATAACGTCGTAAGGACAGAGTGGCAGAACGAGCCTCACAGGCTTGAGATAAACGCTTTGCAAGGCGATTTCATCACCGTGTACGACCATTGGATCGACATACCTGACGACTCTTACCTTTATAGTTCGGCCTTTACCGATTGCATAAGGCGCAGGAGAACGTCGCTCGTGGCGTTGAGCGATTACAGTGTGACGGTGCGCGCCCCCCAGTTGTCGGGCAAGCAGAGACTTATGCTGGTTGGCAATGACAAGTCCTTGGGCGCGTGGGATGTCGGCAAGGCCCTTCAGATGTACGAGCACAATTATAACGAGTGGCTTGTCGACATCGACGTTACAAAACTTTCGGCCGGCATATTCTATTTCAAGTTCATAGCGGTAGACGTGCATGACAATGCCAACGTCGTATGGGAAACAGGCGACAACCGCCGCATAGAGCTGCCCGATATGAAGGAAGGCAGCGTGGCTGTATATGAACTAGACGAGGCTTTTTTCCCGATATACAACGTAAGGTGTGCCGGCACGCAGGTGCCTGTATTCTCTTTACGCTCTAAGACGAGCTTCGGCGTGGGCGATTTCGGCGACTTGAAGAAGATGGTCGACTGGATTGCGCTGACACAGCAGCGCGTGTTGCAGCTCTTGCCGATAAACGACACCACGACAACCCACTCATGGACAGACTCTTATCCGTATAACAGCATAAGCATATTCGCCCTTCATCCGCAGTACGTTGACCTGTGCGCGCTGCCGCGGATAGAAGACGAGGCGCTGAGGAAGAAATTTGAAGACTTGCGCGTTGAGCTTAACGCGCTGCCTCAGATTGATTATGAGAGGGTGAACAAGGCCAAGACCGAATATCTAAAAGAACTTTATAAACAGGATGGTAAAACCGTTCTCGCCTCGGCCCCGTTCAAGAAATTCTTTGCCGAAGCGTCTTCATGGCTTGTTCCTTACGCTCAATACAGCTATCTGCGCGATAAATACGGCACGGCCGACTTCTCCAAATGGCCTGACCACCGTCAGTTTAACGAGGCCGAGAGGAGTGCCTTGTCGGGGCCGCGCAACGTGGCTTTCAGGAACGTTGCGTTCTATTATTACGTGCAGTTCATACTCAACACGCAGATGGCCGATGTTCATTCTTACGCCCGCTCCAAAGGAGTCGTGCTCAAGGGCGACATTCCTATCGGCGTGAACCGTAACGGGTGTGACGTTTGGCAGGAGCCGCGCTATTTCAACTTGAACGGCCAAGCCGGCGCTCCGCCTGATAATTTCTCTGTCAACGGGCAGAATTGGGGCTTCCCGACGTACAACTGGGACGAGATGCTTAAGGACGGATGCCGCTGGTGGATACACCGTTTCGCCAACATGGCGAAGTTCTTTGACGCTTACCGTATCGACCATGTGCTCGGCTTTTTCCGTATATGGGAGATTCCGGCAGATGCCGTTCACGGTCTGCTTGGCCAGTTCTCGCCGTCGTTGGGCATGACCCGTGAGGAGATAGAAGCCTATGGCCTGCGTTTCCAAGAGGAACTGTTCACTGAGCCGTTCATTGCCGACTGGGTTCTCGAACGCATGTTCGGTGAGCGCGCCGGGCTTGTTCGTGATACGTATCTTGAACCGACCCGCGACGGGCATTACCGCATGAAGGATGCTTATAATACGCAACGCAAGGTTGAGGCCGCTTTTGCCGGCAAGACAAGCCATGAAGACTTGAAACTGCGCGACGGCCTTTACGCCTTGATAAGCGACGTGCTTTTCGTGCGCGATCACCGTGATCCGAACAAGTTCCATCCAAGAATTTCGGTGCAGTTCGATTTCATTTACGAGTCGCTTTATGACAGTGATAAATACTTGTTCAACAGGAT
This sequence comes from uncultured Prevotella sp., assembly GCA_905211345.1. GTDB lineage: Bacteria > Bacteroidota > Bacteroidia > Bacteroidales > Bacteroidaceae > Prevotella. The sequence continues at coordinate 3,832 of CAJMAO010000033.1, read as the reverse complement.
TTACAACGATTATTACTATCGTCGGAACAACCAGTTCTGGTATCGCGAGGCGATGAACAAGCTGCCTAAGATTGTCGATGCCACCCGGATGCTCGTCTGCGCGGAAGACCTTGGCATGGTGCCCGACTGCGTTTCATGGGTTATGAACGAACTTAAGATACTCAGCCTTGAGCTTCAGTCGATGCCGAAGGATTCAAATCTGCGTTTCGGAGACCTCTCACGCAATCCTTATCGTTCGGTATGTACAATATCAAGCCATGACACTCCGACTTTGCGCCAGTGGTGGGACGAGGACGAAGCGCGCACCCAAGACTATTACAACAACGTGCTCCAGAAGTACGGTGCGGCTCCTCATCCGTTGCCGGGATGGCTTGCCCGTGATATAATATCGCGCCATTTGCTTTGTCCGTCGATGCTTTGCGTCCTTGCTTTGCAGGACTGGCTGGCGATTGACGAGAACTTACGGCTGGCCGATAAGGACAGCGAGCGCATAAATGTGCCGTCGAACCCGCGCAATTACTGGCGTTACAGGATGCACATAGACATTGAAGACCTTATCGCCGGACATGACTTTAACCAGAATGTGACCGACCTCATAAAGGAAAGCGGGCGGATGTGATTGTTCATTTGAGCGGTATCCTTATGCCGTAAAGAAAGCGGACAAGTGCCAAATGCTGGTGAACGTCCGCGCGGCATCCGCCATACGGGCTTCTGAAGCACGTGTCATAACCGTCATTTACACCGTCAGGCATGTTCTTTGTAGAGGTGTTCATGTTGCTGATAAATGTTTTATGGCTTTGCAAAAGGCCGCCTTTTGCTTTCCCAAAGACCGTCTTTTACCTTATGAAAGGCCACCTTTTGCAAGCCAAAAGACGGCCTTTTGCAAGGCGTTGTAAATCAATGTATTACGAGATTGATAAATAATGACCGATACGAAGAAAACAAACATGTCGTTTGGAGGTCTCCTCTCGTTGGCCATAGCGCAGGAAACCGTGGTGCAAAACAGCTCCGTGTGTGGCGGGATAGGGGAGCATGAAATAGTTATGGAAGATCCTTTGCCTGCTCCAGACTTCGTTAACGAAGTGGTATATTCGCCTGAAAAGACAATGTTTAAGCTGAATGTATCGCCAGTTTCACCGCCGGCCACACTGCGTATTTATGCCGACGGGCTGGGAGGCAAGCCTATAAAGACTGTTAAGATGTCGGCTGTTACGCAGGGAATGTGTGATTGCGGTACGCTTTATTATACCTCAACGCTCGACGGCGACTGGAAAGGCAAGTTCTATACGTTTGACATCGGGCTTGGCGAATGTCCCGGAGTGTTCGCCAAAGCCGTGGGAGTGAACGGGCAAAGGGGCGCGGTTGTAGACCTCGACGAGACCAATCCCGAGGGTTGGAAGACCGACCGCATTACCGAAAAGATAAACCCTTGCGACCTTGTAATCTACGAGATGCACCACCGCGACTTCTCAATCGACCCGTCGTCGGGTCTGAAATACAAGGGAAAGTTCCTCGCCCTGACCGAGCGGAAGGCGATAGACCATTTGAAAAAGCTCGGTGTCAATGCCGTACAAATACTTCCTTCGTTCGACTATGCGTCGGTCGACGAGACAAGACTCGACATGCCTCAATACAACTGGGGGTACGACCCGTTGAACTACAACGTGCCCGAAGGCTCGTATGCGACGAATCCTTACGACCCGACTGCACGTATAAAAGAGTTCAAGCAGATGGTGCGCGCCCTGCACAAGGCCGGCATCCGCGTGATACTCGACGTAGTTTACAACCACACTTTCAACCTTGAGGACGGCAATTTCCAGCGTACTTGGCCCAATGTTTTCTACCGTAATACGGCCGATGGCAGGTGGTCTGACGGCTCGGGATGCGGCAATGAGACGGCCAGCGAGCTTCCGCCGATGCGCAATTTTATGCTCCAGTCCATGCGTTACTGGGTGGACGAATACCATGTAGACGGCTTTCGTGTAGACCTGATGGGCATGCACGACATCGCGACGATGAACCAAATACGTGCCATGTTCGACCGCGACTTTCCCGCAACGTTCATCTACGGCGAGGGATGGAGCGCCGGAACGTGCGCATATCCTGCGGAGAAGCTGGCCATGAAGGCCAACATCGGGCGGATGCCCGGCATCGCCGCGTTTGGCGACGAGATGCGCGACGCGCTGCGCGGTCCGTTCAACGACGACACTAAGGGCGCTTTCATAGCGGGAGTTCCGGGCGGCGAGGAGAGCGTGAAGTTCGGCATTGCCGGGGCTGTCAGCCATCCGCAGGTAGATATGTCGAAGGTAATTTACAGCAAGGAGGCGTGGGCCTTGCAGCCTTGGCAGGTTATATGCTACGTCAGTTGTCATGATGACATGTGCCTTGTCGACCGCCTCCGCGCCAGCGTTCCCGGCATAACGCAAGACGAGCTAATACGTCTCGACCTTTTGGCGCAGACCGCCGTACTCACGTCTCAGGGCGTTCCGTTCATCATGGCGGGAGAAGAAGCGTTGCGTGACAAGAATGGAGTGCGCAACAGTTATAACTCCCCTGACAGCGTAAACCGCATTGACTGGACAAATTTGCAGAAATATCCGCAGGTGTTCGATTATTACCGTAATCTCATTTCCATGCGTAAGAACCATCCGGCATTCCGCCTTGGCGACGCCGACCTTGTGCGCAAGCACCTCGAGTTCCTGCCTTCCGCCGACTGTCTCGTGGCTTTCCGCCTGAAAGGCAACGCCAACGGAGATTCATGGAGGAACATCATCGTAATACTTAACGCCGCCAAACAGGCGTGCAGCGTTGACATCCCGCATGGCAACTACATCGTAGTCTGCCGCAACGGGGTGATAAGCGAGGCCGGACTCGATGCCGTCAGCGGCTCAAAAGTAAGCGTTCAGGCTCAGTCAGCGGTGATTTTGCATGAATGAATCAAGAAGTTAGAGAAGTTAAAGAAGTTAGGGAAGTTAAAGCCAAGTGCTTTGCTTCTTGTAGTAAAGAAATCGGGACAAACGGTTTGGTAATGTTTGAGCAACAAGGCATTTGGCTTTAACTTTTCAAAAAAGACTTATTTCTTCTTGAGCACCAGCCCGTCATTGACGTAGCAGTCGCCGAACTCGCTGCCATCGGCCAGCGTCACGTTGCTCACCGTCAGTGTGTTCTTTGCAGGGTCAACGGTAAGCGTTGCGGTGTAAAGATGGCCGTCGCGACTACTTACAAAGGTGATGCCGGCCTTGTTGCCGTTAGGCTTGCAGGCTGTGATGGAGCAGTCGTCAACCCTGTCTCCGTAGCCTACGTGTATCATTCCGTAACACTTTATATCGTTATAATCGGCATCCGTGCCGTTAACGGTCATGCCGTAAAGATCGAGTTCGGCCTTCGCCTCGAAGCCGTTGCCCGTCGCAGTCCACGTTCCCTTGAAGGGTTTTGCCGCCGTCGTGCTGCTTTGGAGTATTTCGGTAGCGGTGTTTTTGCATACGGTGTAGTGCTGCGTAGCCGTTGTGATTTGGGGTACTAGTGCGAGAGCGGCCGACAACGTTACGGCCAAAATTCTTTTGTTTGCCATTGTGATGTGGTGTTTGGTTAGAAAAGTTAACATTCTTAATATTTGTTTGCAAATATAAATAAATATCCGTCAGGTTTTAAAAAGTTTCCGTGTATTAACTATTTTTTTGTATTACTGCCGTCCTTTTGGAACATGAGGTTGTATTATGTGATTTTTTTTGAAAGTCAGGATGAATTCCGAAAGGCCGGTTCATCCGCAGTTCAGGAGTATGTGTTGAAATAAAAAAGCGGAAGTTGCAGTAAAAGTCGTATATTTGTGTTA
>CAJMAO010000032.1 GCA_905211345.1 uncultured Prevotella sp. | reverse complement strand
CCTCTTTGAGGCCCTATTACCACGAATACCAATACACCAAAACTGCGGATGAACCCCATTTGCGGCATTTTGCCTTGCGAAAGACCGTCTTTTGTCGTGTAAAAGGCCGTCTTTTACAGTCTAAAAGACGGCCTCTTGGAAAGTAATTGACTATCAACGTGTTATTTTACCACGTATTTCTTGCCGTTCATGATGTAAACACCCTTCGTCAAACCGTTGAGGGCATCAGCCTTTGATATGCCGCGGCGCACTACGGTTCCGTCTATTCCGTAAACATCGTAAACGCCTTCGGCCTTGTCAGTGGTCACTGAAGTGATGCCGGTGCCCATGCCTTCAAATGTCAATGCGGGCAGTCCGTCCTCGCCCACTTCCCACTGGCACGCGCCTTCTATGTTCTTGGCTTTCTCGTTAAGCGCGTCAACGGTAGCCTCGATTTCGGCCAGTGCTACGGCCTTGCAGTTCTCGAACACACCAAAGTCGCAGTTCGCGTCGTCGTTATGGCTCTCAGCGGACATCCATTTCAGCGGGTTCGTGGGATTGCGCTTGTGGCGCACGGTGCATGTGTCGGTCCAGAAGCAGTCAACGGCCTTGCTGGGATTTTCGCATACAGTGATTGTTGCCAAGCCCTCGGGATCATCCGGGTCGATAATGGTCGAGGTAGTCTCGGCACTCTCCATGCCAAGCTCAGGGCATACGGTTCCCCACCATTGGAATTTAGCAAGGTTGCTTCCTACTCCGCCGAGCCAGCCGCCGAAGTAGCAGTTCTGGATGAGTGAAGAGTAACGGCCCGAGCCAACAAGTCCACCGATGTTGTTCTTTCCCCATGTCCATGCGTAAGTAACGCAGTTGAGCACCTTGCCGCCCTCGGTCAGCGTGCCCACGATGCCGGCATGGTAAGAGCCGCCGCAGTATATCGTGCCGCTGGTCTGGCAGTTCAGGATAGTCGTGCCCGTAGCCTGTCCTACGATGAAGCCAACGTTGGCGTTGCCGCTGATGTAAGTGTCTTCTACGACAATGTTCTTTATCTCGCCGCCCTCGGTGAAGTTGAACAGGCCGGTAGACGATTTCTCGCCTTTCAGGTAAACGCCCTTGATTTTGTAGCCGCCACCGTCATAATAGCCTGAGAAACGCTGGTAGTCCCAATCGGGGTCGGTCATGTATCCTATGCCGCCGAAAGTCCTCAGCTTGGTAGCGTCGATGCCGCTTTGGTCGCCTTGGTCGTCCCATGTTGTCTTTCCGAGCACGTCATCGTTGAATACGAGGTCGGCAACCTGCTTGAAATACACGCCGTCAGAATACATGTTGTCCCAGTTGTTGTCGTCGAAGCCGAGGTTTTCCACCTCGACGGCAATCTTGGCAAACTGCTCCGGGGTGGCAATCAGGTACGGGTCTTCCTTCGTTCCCTTGCCTCCGGCGAACTCGGCGGCGGCGTAATACTCCCACTGCGTATCCGTGTAATTGGTCTTTGCGGCGTCAGTATTGACGCTCGCGTTCGCGCTTGTCAGCGCCCCGAGCAGCAAAGCTGCCGTGAATAAAGTTTTTCTCATAATTTAATAGTTTTTGGATTGTTTGTTAGTTAATCATCTATTTATCATCACTTTCTTTGCGTTGCGGTAACCCTTGGTATCAGTCACCCACACGATATACACGCCGCTGCCTAACTGGGAGGTGTCAACGGTGTTTTCGCCGCGCTGCAAACCGGACACTAAGCGGCAGCAACCCATCGAGTCGAACACGTGAAGCTCACACACGTCGGCCTCGCTCGTAACGTTGATCGTCGAGCCGTCAACCGTCACGTCGAACTTAACGGCGTGCTCGGTGCGGATAGACGTGGCAGAGCCGAACTCCCCGTTTATCTCCTCACCCATAAGGCTTGCAAGGTATTTCTCCAACGCCGTGTAGCCCTCGGCGTTGATATGGTTGCCGTCGGAGGCGTCGGCAGGGTTGAAGCCGTTGGCCCTCTCCCACTCGTCGGGCATTCCGTCGCCGTCGGTGTCCCACCCTTCAGGGCGTGTCTCGCTCGGAAGGGCGGTGCTGCACGTGGTCGTTCCGTCGTCGTTAAGCACCATTTCGGCATCTGTCGGGTCGTCTATTATGCCGTAAGTGCCGTTGTTGTTCCAATGGCCTCCATACGTCGCGGTCTGCGTGCGGATTTCTTCGATAACGCGCTTTTCTATCTCGTCGCGCACGATGCAGCCCGCGTTGGCCAGCACGTCGGCAAGAGCCTCGTCGGCGGTCTGCAGGTTTTCGTCTATAAGTGTGTACGCCTTGATGTCAAACGTGTATTCGGGGAAGAAGTGGGTGGGCACGAGCACCTCGTCCATAAGGTGTACCTTGTCGTCTACGGTCACGCAAAGCGAGTTGTCGTTGGTAAAATCGTCGCGTCTGTCCATCTTGTTCCCGGAGAAGTGGAAGTATGAAGACTTCGTGCCTCCGCCGAGGTTTGTGAACGTCTGATTTTTCGCATCGATGACGTGGGTGGCCGGTCCCGTGCGCCAGTAGTTGTTCATCACGTTGGCCAGATAACCCGTATAGCGCGGCGAAGTGCCCTTGTTGTCGCCGCCGTAGCTGCCAAGGCCGGTGCCGCACCAGTTGTAATTGACGTTGTTTACGAACTCGAAATACGTCAGGAAGTCGTAATCCACCGAGGCGGCGAAGCGCGGCGAGCGGCGCAGGTTGTGGGCCAGCAGGTTGTGGGTGAACGTGCTTGCGCCTCCGCCCCAACACACACCGTAGCCTCGTGAGCCTTTCTTGTGGCCCGCGTCGTAAAGCCCTTCATGGAAGATGTTGTACGAGAAGGTCTGGAAGAAAGAAGAACTGTTGGTGCAAAGTTCCTCGCCCGACCATCCGAAGGTGCAGTGGTCTATTATCACGTTGTAAGCGTTCTCCATGCCGAGGCTCTGTTCAGGGTTCTCCACGTCGAGCATCGAGCCGTCCCATGCGCGGCTGCCGCAGCGCACGCGGATGTTGCGCACTATGGCGTTCACGTTCAGGTCAGGGTCGCCGTTGTCGTCTTTCACCGAGGCGTGGTTGAAACTTATACCCCTCGGATAGAGCGTGATGCCCTCGCCCGGAGCCGTCTGCCCGGCGATGGTGATGCCTCCCTTGTGCTTCACCTCAAGCACATCCTTGAGGTAAATCCATCCCGACACGTCGAAAACTACCGTCACCGGCTCGCCCGGATACTGATTAACCGCCCAACGCAGACTGCCCTCTGGCGGGTTGTCTACGTCGTCAAGAAGATTAGTCACTCTTACAACATGACCCCCGCGGCCGCCTGTGGTGTATTTTCCAAACCCTACCGCCGTAGGGAATGCTGGGATGTTTTGGGTCGCGGTGGGATAGGCGTAATTGCCATCGGTGACAGTAGTGCCTCTCACATCGTCTTGCGCCGCGGCCGATGAAGCGAGGCCGAGCGCAAGGATTGTAACAAAAAGATTAGGTTTCATGATTATGTTATTAGAAATTATTATTGCTTTACTTTTTCACAACTTTGCGTGTAAGGCTCGTGCCGTCGGCAAAGGCGAGGCGAAGGATGTACACGCCCTTAGGCTGGCGGCCCCAATCGATGCTCATGCCCGTGCGGCTTACTAGAGCTTCGCCTCTGACAGAGTAGAGCGTAGCCGTGGCCGTGCGGTTCCAGCTGACACCGTAACGAGTGGTATATATCTTCAGGTCGTCGGCGGTTACATGGCATAAACCAGTGGCCGTGCCGGTAACTTCCGCGCCTAAGCAGCCCGTAGGGGTGACGGTGCGCAAGGTGTAGCGGTCGGCATCGGTGCCTGTGGCGTCGGTGTATGACGTTTCCGTGACGTTGGCAAGGTATGCGCCATTCTTGTATATGACGTATCCGGCAACACCGTCGCTGGCCGTCCACGAGAGCTGTCCGCCCTTAGCGGTGAACGACGAGGGCGCGGCGGCAGGCTCTACGAGGGGCAGCGGGTCAAAGTCGCCCAACTTATTGTCGCGCTGCTCGTTGGCGAACGCGAACACGAAGTCCATGGCGAAGATGTTGTCTACTACGCGCTTGTCAATGTATTGCGACGGCTGCTTGTGGTCGGGGTCTTCGGTCATGGCCCAGCTTACGCGCTGCGACACGTCCACGGGGTTGCCGTCAAGGTCCATCGAGCCGTATTCGCCAAGGTAGATGGCGTTCTCGGGCGTGTCGCTCATTTTCTGCCAGCCCTCGGGCTTGATGTGCTTGTCCATGTAGCAGTTAAGGAAATAGGCGGCGCAATTGGTCTTTCCCCAGTTGCGGCCGAGGTAAGAACTGTTCTCGCTCACCTTGTCTGCGTCATAGACAAGGCGGCAGCCGCGGAAGAATATGCCGAGACCGAAGATGCGCGCCTGCCCCACCAGCTTGGAGGCCGTGGTGCGGGGCACGGCGGCGTAGCAGTTGCCGGGTGCGGTGATGTAACCGCCGCGAAGCTGCTTTATCACGCAATCGTCAATAAATGCAATGCCACTGTCGTACACATAGTCGACAGTGCCCTCTATGTAGCAGTCTTTCAGGTAACTGCGTGACTCGGTAAAGAAGCGCACTCCGTCTTGGTTGGCCTTCAGGTTGACGTGGCGCAGCGTGGCGCGGTCGCTTGCCACGGTGAAGCACTCGGCCTGGCCGCCGCTAGGGCCTACGGTGTTCTGCGTCGTGAAGTTGTCGCCGTAAAAGTCAAGGCCGTCGATGTAGAGCGTGGATGTTTCCGAAGCGTCCTCGTAAATGCCGCCGTCAGTGGTGTGCGACAGGTCGTGCGAGAGCACGGTGCCGTCCTGGCTTTCGCCAATCAGCGAAATCACGGCACCCTGCGGAATGTCGATTTGCTCTTTATAAAAACCGTCGCGGATGAATATCAGCGTGCGCGTGCCGTCCTTGGGAGCGGCGTCTACGGCGGCCTGCACCGTGGTGTAGTCGCCAGAGCCGTCGGCTGCTACCACCTTCATGAAGGCCGTTTGGGCGGTAAGTTGTGCCGACGCTGACAGCGCGAGGGCGAATGTTAATGTGGTAATTTGCTTTGGGGTAAAGATTTTCATCATGCTATATCGTATTTAATCATTATTTTCAAATTCAGGGTTGCGGCTGAGTTATCGGAACGCTGTTTAATTTTTAATTGTTATTTTTTTATTCCGAAAAGCCGGGTTGTGACGGATTTGCAATCCGGCACAGAATAATCGCGGATTTGTAATCCACACATTTACAGTAATTCAAACATCTTTCGCGGATTGCAAATCCGCTTCCAATATTCCGCCGGATTGCAAACCCGCCGGAACTAATTAGCTTTTTTATGTTCCGTAAGATGTCTTTCCGCCGGAACGTGGTTTAACTTTTAATTGTTACTTTTTAATTCCGAAAAGCCTGTTGACGGCTTTTTGGCCTGTAAAAGGCCGTGTTTTGCAGTGTAAAAGGCGGCCTTTTGCAAGCCAAAAGGCCGCCTTTTATAACGTGTTGTAAGTCAAGCTGTTACGCAGGTGGATTATTTAACCACCTTCTTAGCTGTACCGTCGCTGTACTTAACGATGTAGATGCCCTTAGCCGGGGTGCTTACGCGTGTGCCGTCGAGTGTGTAGTAAGCCTCTACGGTCTTCTCCGCCTGAGCGTCAACATTGGTGATGCCTGTACCGCCGTCTGTGGGCACGAACTTAATCTGGTGGAGGCAGAGGTTCTTAGCGCCGCCACCGAGCAGACCGTATGTCTTGCCGGCCTCAACGTCAGCCTCTACATAAGCGGGAGCATTGGCTACAGTGCCGTTCTCACCGTCGTTGCGGAAGTCGGTAATGCCCTTGAACTCGCCAAGGTAACCCTCGTTCATCTCAGCCTCGGTGGCCTCGTTGAAGATACCTATTGAACGGGTGTTGTCGCCTGCGTAAACGCCGAAGCTCAGTTTACCGGCCTTCTTGGGCACAACCTTCAGTATTGACTGCCACTCCTGCCAGCACTCAGAAAGGAAGAAAACAACAGGAGTGTTTTGAGTCCATTTGTTGTCGGCAAGGTTTGAACCGAGGTTAACGTAGCCTGTGTAGTTGGGGAAGTCGGCCTTGATGTTGCTCAGCTTGCCGCCAGAAATCCACCAGTAGCTGCGCTGAACGCTTGAGATTGTAAGGTCTTCGTTCTCAAAAATAACCGCGCCATCCTCAAATGTGATGCCTGATTCGCCAAGCTGTGTGAAATAACTTTCATCGTAAGCGGCCTTGAGGTCTTCCAATGTGGCTGTAATAGCGTAAGTGTTTTCCTCAACTTCGGTGAGGATCTGTGCCTGCATAGACACCGCGCCCATCAACAGGGCGGCTGAGAGTAATAACTTTTTCATTGCTTTAAATTGTTTAAATTGTTAATAAATAAAGGTTATATTCGTCAGCAGTAAAGGAGGAAAGGAGTAAGGAGAGAAGTAGGAATGTCATGCGCATACACACGATGGGCATACATTGACACTCGTCATAACCATACATTCCTACTTTACTCCTTTACATCCTTAACTCAGTTACTCCTTCAAAATATCAATATCCGTTGGTACCGAACTCGTCGGCGTTGGCTATCTGGTCGAGGAACTCCTGCGGTATCGGGCGCACGAGGTTCTTCTCCTCGAACGAGATGTATGGGTTCTTGTGCTTGTCTACCAAGTAGTCGGCACGCAGGTAGCCCATGCGCTTCAGGTCGTACCAGCGCCACTGCTCGCCGCAAAGCTCGCGGGCGCGCTCCTTTACGAGGAAGTCGAGGTCGTAGTCAGAAACTTCCATCTCGGCTGCGTCGCCTGAGCGGGCGGCGTGGCGGCGCACCGCGTTAAGATAAGGCAGGCCCTCGGCAGGCACGCCCTTGGCCAGCGCGGCCTCGGCTGCTATCAGGTAGATGTCGGTGAGGCGGATGATTGGAATATCGCACATCACGTACTGGTTGGTGTAAGCGTACTTGAAGCAGCTGAACTTCTTGAAAGACGGGAACGTGCTGCGGAAGTATGTGTACTCAGGATCCATGTCCTCGCTCTCAGGTTTGGTATTGAAATAGTCGGTGATGCCGAGGCAGAGACGCTTATTGAGGCAGGTCTTCAGGGTGTCAAGCTCCCAGTTGGGGGTGAACACGCCAAGCGCGTCGTCTACGTCTTCACGCTCATAGGTGTTGCCCGCGCCTGCTCCGCTGGCGTAATAGTTGAGTCCGGGGAACTGTATGTCCAACTCGCTGCCCTTCATTCCAGCGTTGGCGATGCGACGCTTGGCTATGCTGTTGATGGGTGAAGGGAGCATTACAGGATTGCCGTTTTCGTCCTTCACAATATCACCGTTTTCATCACGTTGTTCATATTCGGTGATATTCTTTTTATAGCGTGTGGCCACATCATTAGAAAGCATAACGGTCATTGCCGAGTAATACTTGTAATAGAAAGCGTCCTCGAAGCGTGTGTCAGGCGTGAAATCGTTAGGATTCTTGGCCAGTTTCTGCAACTCGCCGTTGTTGAAGTCAGGTATCGACTTCTGCTGGCGCGGGTCGAAACACTCGTGGAGCAGCCAGTAAGTGGGCGACCAAACCTTCGCGTTGTCGCGCCCGTAGCGTATGCCAGAGGCTTGGATGCCGAAATACTGGGCCTGCGACGATATGCTCATCATGTAGTACTGGCGCGTACGCCCGCGGTTCCAGCCCTCGGGGTTGTAACCGTTGGCATGGTCTACGGCCTCGATAAAGAGGAACTCGTCGTTGTCCTTGTTGTTCTCGTCGTCCCAAGCTATCGAGTTACCGCTGCGGTCGGCCGTGCTGGCATACAGGCCGCAGTCATAAGCGGAGGCGTTGTCTATAAGCTCGGTGGCGCACATCCATGCCGAGTCGGCGTTGGCAACATACTCTGAAGAACCTTTGTCGTAAAGGCGCGTGCGCTGCATGTAAACCTTGGCCAGCATGGCAAGGGCGGCTTTCTTAGTAACGCGGCCGCGCTCACCCTGCGTTGCGGGCAGGTCGTTTACAGCTATCTTAAGGTCTGAAATGATTACCTTGTAAAAGTCTTCCTCAGGCGAACGGTAGCACATCTCGGCCGGAACGCCGGTCGTGGCGAACGAAACGGTATCGAGAACGACACCACCCCACTGCTCGACAATATGGAAATAAGAGAACGCGCGCATGAACCTTGCTTCGGCGGCCTTGGCCTTTATCTGGTCGGCTGTGAAGCCGTCGCTGTGGTACTGGTAGTAAAGCGCGGTGTTGCAGTAGCCTATCGTGGCGTAAAGAGCGTTCCAGCAGGTGCGCAGCACGCCGGTCTGCGTTGTCAGGTTGCTGTTGTTGTTGGTAAGCTCTCCGTTGCCACCGTCGCGGCTACCGATTTTCCAAAGGTCGGTACCCATTTCCATCGGGCCGATGCCGTCGGTCTTGCCGTAGAGGTAGTACAGGTTCTCGTAGCAAGCGTTGATAAGGCCGTTGTAACCCGTCTCTGACGTGTAGGCCACCTCGGTGTCGATCGTTGAGTAGTTCGTCTCGTCCAACGAGCATGACGCTACGGCGACAGCAGCCACGGCCATGGATATATATTTCAGCTTTTTCATTGTTACAATGTTTTATGTTTTGTTGCGTATTTGTCAGAATGATACGTTCACACCGAACACGAGAGTCTTGTAAAGCGGGAACGCGTCGTCAGCGTTGTTCTCCGGATCCATGCCCTTGAGCATGTCGCTCTTGCTCCAAATGAACGGGTTGGTGATAGTAGCGTAAACACGGAGTTTAGACAAGTTCAGTTTGCTTATCCACTTTTTCGGGAACGTGTAGCCGAGAGTTATATTCTTAACCTTGAGGAACGAGCCGTCGGTGTAGCGCAAAGCCTCCTCTGCGGCGTCGGTCTGGCTGTGGCCTTGGTGCGGACGCGGATATGCGTTAGTCGGGTTTGACGGAGTCCAGTAGTCGTAGCAGTCAGGAATGTTGGTGTTGCTCCAGTATCCGAGCAGCTCGCCGTTGACCATCTGTCCCCAGCGCATGGTGATCATGAACGACAGGTCGAAGTTGTAGAACTCGAACGAGTTGTGCAAACCGATGGTCCAGTCAGGCGTCTCAGAGCCGAGAATCTGCTTGTCGTTGGCTCCCGGAGTGTAGGTGTTGGCATCGCCGTTTTCCTTCTTGCCGCCGTCGTAATAATTGTGAACCACGTTGCCGTTCTCGTCAACAGTGTCCTCAGACGGTTTGTAATATCCGCCCTTATGGGTTGTGGTCTGGATTGTCGTAGTACCGTCGGGGTTGGTAATCGTCTCCTCGGTAATCCAAGTATGGTTCGGGTCATACACCAATCCGGGGATGTCAAGGCGAACGTCACCGGGCACGGCACCGAAACATGCGGCCATGTCTTCCTGTCCGAGCTGCCATATTCCGTCTTTCTTGTAACCGTAATATGTGTTCACCGGATGGTCGAGGAAGAGGTTGAGTGCTATCAACTCGTCAACGGTCACGTTGTTGCCGAGGTTGATGTCCTTCAGTTTTTCGTCGTTGATCGCGAAGGTGAATGTGGTGTTCCACTTGAAGTTCTTCTTCACGATGTTGCGCGAGTTGATTGTGATTTCCCAACCGGTGTTCTTGATGCGCGCGATGTTTGACATCTTCTTATAAGGCGACTTGGCGTTGAAGCCTCCGAGAGCGGTAGGCAACGGACGGTCGTAAAGCACGCCCTTGGTGTCGGTGGTGTACCACTCGATAGAACCGTCGATGCGGTTGTTGAGCACAGAGAAGTCGAGACCGACGTTCCAGTTGTAAGATTTCTCCCACGTAAGGTCGTAGTTGGCTACGTGCTCGTCGAGAATATAGCTGATCACCTGTCCGCTTCCGAGGTTCAACGTGTTGTCAGATGCCCTTACTGCGGTAAGCGATACGTAAGGATCGATGTTGGCGTTACCCGTCACACCGTAACCTACACGGAGCTTCAAGTTGTCGAGCCACTTGCGGGTGGACTTCATGAACGGCTCATCGGAAATGCGCCAACCTGCCGAAACAGCGGGGAACGCGCTCCACTTGTTGTACAGCTGGGATGCGCCGTCCCAACGGATGGATGCAGAAAGGAGGTAACGGCCGAGGAAGTTGTAGCTGCCGCGGAGGGCGTATGACATCTTGGCCGTCTCAGAATAGCTTGAGCTTACGTAAGGTTTGAGACCTGCCTGAAGGTTGTACCACAAGAAGTCGTCATACTCGAACTGCTCGTTCTGCGCAACGGCCGACTCGTGCTGGTTCTTTGTGTACTCGGTAATACCAGTAAGGGTGATGTCGTGCTTGTCGCCAATCTGGAAGTTGTAGGTGAGCACGTTCTGCCACTGGTAGCTCCAGCTATGTTTGGAAGTGTAAGTGGCGGTACGCTTGTTGTCCTGCGAACCGGTCAGCTTCATATACGTATCGAGACCGTCCCACTTGCCTTGGCGGCTGTGAGAGAGCGTAGCGTTGAACAAGGACTTGAACGTAAGACCCTTGATCGGACGGAACTCTACGAACGGAGCTATATTAATATTGGTGTACTTGCTGTTGTCGCGGTACGCGTTTTCCTGGTCGTCGGCCAAGATGTTGACATAGCTGTTCATGTCGCTGATGGGGTGCTGGTTGAGAGTGCCGTCCTCATTGTAAACGTCGCCGAGCGGTATCTCGTTCAAACTCTTGCTCAAACGGGAGTTGCGACGCTCCTGATTCTTGTAAGAAAGAGTAGACTGGAATCCAACGGAAACCATTTTGTTAATCTTGTATGTCGTACCGGCACGGAAAGTGATGAGGTCAACTTGGTCGTTGGCGTAAAGACCTTTCTCCTGCAAATATCCGGCACTCATGTAGCTCTGTTGGCGCTCAGAACCTCCACGTACTGAGATATTATAGTTCTGTTGTATACCTGTTTTCAGAATCTCGTCCTTCCAGTCAACCCACTTGTTGTTCTTGTAAGCCTCAACGGCTCCTGCCGACAGGCCCACAGAGTTGAACAACTCGTCGACATCGGCGGGCTGCTGCTCGTAACGTGCGACATAACCCTCGGTCAGGAAGTTGATCCAGTCCTGCCCTTTAAGCGTAGACGGGTAAGACGGGAAGGCGTTGATGCCGACGTATGCGTCGAAGTCTACCTGCACCTTGCCTGTCGTGCCCTGCTTGGTGGTGACGATGATGACACCGTTGGCACCGGCAGAACCGTAGATAGCGGTAGACGAAGCGTCCTTGAGCACCTCGATGCTGGCAATGTCGTTAGGGTTGATGTTGTTGATGTCGCCGCCCGAAACGCCGTCGATCACGTACAGCGGAGAGCAGTCTGCGTTAAGAGAGCGGTTACCGCGGAGGAGGATTTGCGGCGATTCACCTGCACGTCCAGACTGACGTGTAATGTCAAGACCGGCAACCTTACCCTGCAAACCTTCCATTGCGTTGAGCACAGGGCTTTCCTTGATGTCCTCGGCCTTGACCGAAGAAATGGCGCCAGTCAAGTCGCGGCGCTTCACCGTACCGTAACCGATGACTACGACCTCGTCCATCACCTGCTCGTCAGGCTGCATCTTGATTTGCAGGTCACGACCCGTGCCTATCGACACGGTAACGTCGGAATAGCCAACATACGATGCCACGAGCTGCTTGCCGCCGCCCGCTGAATTGAGCGTGAAGCGTCCGTCGAAGTCGGTCACAGTAGCTATATTGGTACCCTTGACCTTCACCGTGACGCCAATCATCGGCTCGCCGTTCTCGTCGGTCACGCTACCGGTGATTTTCTGCGTCTGGTTCACACTTTGGTTTGGCAACCCCGCACTTGCCGATGCCTCGGCCGGATAAAGGCCGAAGGCGGCGCACTGAAGTGCGAATGCCATAGTGATAATTACAGATTTGTTCATAATAAAACTATTTTTTGATGTTTTTCCGGTTTCTTGTCATTACATGTTCTTAATGAACTTCACGGCGTTGCGGTAGCCGTCGGCATCTGTCACCCACGCGATGTAAACGCCATTGGGCAGGAAGCTGACGTCAACGGTGTTCTCGCCTTCGGTAAGCCCAGTGACAAGGCGGCACGCCCCGGCCTCGTCGAACACGTGGAGACGCTCCACGCCCTTGCCGCCTACCACCTTAAGGCTGCCCTGCTCTACGGTAAGGTCGAACTTAACGGCGTGCTCGGTGCGTATCGACGTAGGAGTGGCGAACTCTCCGTTGATTTCCTCGCCCATTATGCTTGCAAGATATTTCTCCAACGCCGTGTAGCCCTCGGCGTTGATATAGTTGCCGTCTGCGGCATTGGCCGGGTCGAAGCCGTTGGCCCTCTCCCACTCGTCGGGCATTCCGTCGCCGTCAGAGTCGAAGCCGTCCTCACGGTATATCGGCTCCGGAGCGTCGGGGAAGATAGAGAAACCGCTCTCCTGCTTCACCATCTCGGCATCCGTCTGGTCATCTATTATACCATATTTGCCACCGTTTTGCCAGCTGCCACCATACGTGGCGGTGCCCGTGCGGGCTTCCTCTACGATGCGCTTTTCTATCGCGTCGCGGTTGATAGTGCCCACTTTCTCAAGCACCGTCTGGTAAGCCTCCTCGGCGGTCTCCAGCTTGTCGCGCATGGTATAGGCCGCAAGGTCGAACTTATACTCAGGGAAGAACTTGGAGGGAACGATGAACTCATCGACGAACTTCACCTTCGAAGCGTCGCCGTCAACCTGAACTCCGGCCACATTGTCGTCGTTAAGCTCCGGCCTTCCTTCCAATACATTGCCCGAAAGGTACCATTCCGACACATACGTGCCCGCCGTAGGACGCATGAAGTTATGCTTACCTGAGGAGTTGCCCTTAATGGTTGCCGGGCCGGGCTTCCAGTAATTGTTCATGAAGTTTATTTGGTGACCCTGATAACGGGGCGACGGGGCATTGTTCTCGCCGCCGTAGCAGGCGTTCACCTTGCCCCAGTTGTAGTTCACGTTGTTTACAAACTCGTCGTAAACTATGAAGTCATCATCCCTCGCTCCTTGGAAACGCGGGCTGCGCGAATAGTTGTGAGCCAGCATGTTGTGGTGGAAAGTAGACTGGCTTCCGCCCCACTGGGCGCCGAAGCTGCGGGCAGAGCCCTTGTGGTGGCCCGCGTCATAGAGACCCTCGTGCAGCAGGCAGTACTGGTAAGTGTGGAAATGAGAACACTGGTTATTGATGATTTCCTCGGCCGACCAACCGAAAGTACAATGGTCGAAGATTACCTGTTCGCTGTTCTCGGCACACAGGGCTTGGTCAACAAGCTCGGCGCCGGCAATGAGGTCGGAGCCGTCCCAGCCGTGAGAACCGGCGCGGAAGCGCATGTTGCGCACTATAATATTCTTCGCCCCGTTGATTGAGAACATGCGCGGATAGAGCGTTATGCCCTCGCCCGGAGCCGTCTGGCCGGCTATTGTGAGACCGGCGGTGCGCGTAACGCGCAGCACATCCTTAAGGATTATCCACCCCGAGCAGTTGAAAACCACGGTTATCGGCTCGTCGGGATACTGAGCCAAGGCCCAGCGGAGCGAGCCTTCGGGCGGTGTCGTGGGGTCGTCCTCAAGATTTGTGACGGTCACCACGCGGCCGCCACGGCCACCCGTAGCGAACTTGCCGAAGCCCTCCGCCGTGGGGAAGGCCGGGATATTCTGTGTTGCTGACGGCCAGTCATAGTCGCCGTTTTGCGCCGATGCCGTCAATGTTGCGCCGAAAAAGGCAAATGTTAGTAGTAGTTTATGCATATTCATGACACTTTTGTTGAAAGATTAGTTACATACATATCCTTAAAGGGGGAAATTAGTAACAATGTAAAACTTTGGGAAAGCCTGTGTTTAAAGGCGATGCGGGGATTTAAGAATAACAAGGCAGGAGGGTGAAACGTTTTTTAACCATCGTTTCGCCCTCCTGCCTTGTTAGTGTTTTTTTGCTTTTTTTAATTGTTTTCGGCCGCCAGACGCATGTCTAGCGTCCATGCGTTGACGTGCCGTATGCCGTTGTTCATGGGGTAAGTCTGTTCGTCCATTGTGACGACGTATTTCTCATAGCTGTCGCCGATGGCCTCGAGCGAGGCGTATTCGCGCCGGGCCGTCTCGCCGTCGGCCATCTGGTAGGCGGCCTGTATGTACACTTTGCGGTCGCCCTTGACGGCGACGAAGTCAACCTCCTTGTCGTTGACATTGCCCACGTAGATGTCGAAGCCGTGGCGGCGCAGTTCCATGTAGACGGCATTCTCGAGCAGATAGCCGTCGCCGTAGCCGAAACCGCGGTAGAGGTAGTTGCGGTAGGCAAGGTCGTTGGCGTAGTATTTCACTGCCCCGCCTATCACTGCGCGCCCCTTTATGTTGTACCTGAAGGCCGAGTGTATCAGGTGGGCGTCCTCCATGTAGCGCAGGTAGGCCGTCACCGTGTCGTAGCTTACCTTGCGGCCGCGGCTTTTCATGTAGTTGGCAATGTTGTTTACCGACATCAGGTTGGATGCGTTGTTCACCACGTAGACGAACAGGTCCTCAAGCAGCTGCACGTCCCTTACGCCGTAACGCCCGATGATGTCGCGCAGCAGGATGGTGTCCTTCAGCGAGCTTACGTAGTAACGGCGCGTGTCGTCGCCATCGATGCGGTACAGCTCGGGCAGCCCCGAACTGTGGATGTATCCCGAATATGACTGCCGTCCGCGCTCTTTCTTGAAATATTCCAAGAACTCGTGGTATGAGAACGGACATATCTCTATGTCAACATAACGGCCGGAAAGCAGCGTGGCGAGCTGGCCGGAGAGCATCTTGGAGTTGGAACCGCTCACGAACAGTTCGTAGTCCTTCATGTAATCCTGCGAGTAAGAGTTGACGAAACGCTCCCAGCCGTCGATGTTCTGCACCTCGTCTATGAATATGTACACCTTGCCTTCGGGCTTCACCACGGCCTCGTACTCGCGGAACAGGGCGTCAAGGTCCTTGTCGTCGGTGACGAACGAGAAGTCTTCAAGCTCGCGGTTGAGCATGAAGATGTTTTTCCCGGGCACGCCGTTCTCTACGAGGCGCATCGCCATTTGCCGCAGCACATAGCTCTTGCCGGCGCGCCTTTGCCCCGTGAGCACTTTCACAAGGCGGTTGCCCGTAAGCCTCGACAGCACGTCTACGTATTCGTTGCGCGTCAGGCCGGTGTCGGGACGTCCGCCGTCCCAGATGTTGTAACGCCTGAGAATGTCCAAATGTCCGTCCATGGTAATGCTGTTTATTACGGAGGCAAATATAACAAAAGTTTCGATTATAACCGAAAAAATCTACGTATTTCTTGTTTTTTCAGGTTATAATCTGATTTTTTTGCGCTCCAGTGTCATTCTAAATTGCGGCTATGGCTGGTTCGTATGTCATGGCGGCTCAGTTAAAGCATGGTGGCGGCCGCATCCTGCCACTTGTAGAGACGCGATTCGTCGCGGCTTCCTTGGACATACTGCACATTTCAGCGGGAGACGCGATGAATCGCGTCTCTACAGGGTTGGGTGCGTTGTTAAATTCCGCATGGAAAACGAAAGGTGGCCTTTTGCGTTCCAAAAGGCCACCTTTCAG
>CAJMAO010000031.1 GCA_905211345.1 uncultured Prevotella sp. | reverse complement strand
GCCGGGATGACGGTTACGATTATGGTAGTGATTATGACGACGGCAGCGGTTTTGACCCCGCAGGGCGCGGCGACGACGTGCTTTATGACTTCCAAAGCTCTGATTATACGGGCGACTATACGGCCACTCGCCCTACCGACGTTACCCCGACGGTGCGTTACGACGGCATACGTGAGCCGCAAAAGCCGCTGGCCCATCCGCTTGAAGTGCGCAACGCGCGCTTCGTTGATGACAACCAAGACCGCCGCCTGAACGGAGGCGAGCTGTGCAAGGTTATTTTCGAGGTGTACAACATGTCATCGGAACCGGTGTATGACGTGCAGCCTATGGTGGTGGAGACCAGCGGGAGCAAGCACGTTACAATATCAAACACCATACACGTAGAGCGCATATTGCCCGGCAAGGGCGTGCGTTATACGGCCATGGTGAAAGCCGGAAAAAGGCTGAAAGACGGTCGCCTGACGTTCCGTGTGTATGCCGTAAAGGGCAATCACGACGTGGTTTCAAACGTCAGTGAGTTTGACATCGAGGCCAGCAGGAAGTGAATTATTTAATTAAGAGTTAAGAATTAAGAATTAAGAAAAACACCATTGCCTATAAACCGATAAGGCATATTTTCTTAATTCTTAATTCTTAACTCTTAATTAAATAAGTTTTTAAGGAATAAGATTTTACTTTTGCACAGGATTTCAGTCTAAACAAAAAGATTAAAGTTTGTTTTTTTATGGTAAAACACCTATTTATATTATTACTTGCGGTTACGATGCTGTGTTCTTGCGGAGCGTCGCGCCATGAGGCGTATGTATGGGATATGTGTCCGGATACAGCCTTTACGGCCGCTTCCGTGCAGGAAATCCGCCTGCAACCGTATGATAAAATATCGATAGTAGTGAGCAGCCGCGACCCTAAACTCTCCGCGTTGTTCAACCTGCCTGTGGTGTCGGGCGATGTTGTAGGCGGCGATACGTTAGGCGGTCGCGGGCTGTCGCAGTATACGGTTGACAGTCGTGGCTGCATCGACTTTCCCGTGATGGGGCGTCTGCAAGTGGCCGGACTTACGCGCGACTCGGTGGCCCGGTTGGTGAAAAGCCAGCTGGCCGGGCGGCAGTTGCTGGCCGACGGCGTGGTGACTGTTGAGTTCTGCAACCTCGGACTGTCCGTGCTCGGCGAAGTGAGGCATCCCGGCCGTTACGCCATTACGCGCGATTGCCTGACCATTCTCGATGCGATAGGTATGGCCGGCGACCTTACCGACAAAGCCGACCGTCGCCGGTTGGTGGTGATGAGGCATGAGGACGGCCGCCGGATGGCTTACCGCATAGACCTTGGTTCGGCCCGGAGCATATATTCCTCGCCCGCGTATTACCTGCGTCAGAACGATGTCGTGTACGCTACTCCAAAGTAAACGCCAGTAAAGAACCTGAAACATTGACTATAATGGAAGAACAGAATATAATACAACCTTCTGACGAACGTGACGACGGCGTAAGCCTGCGCGATGTCCTTATAGAGTGTGCCTCCCGCTGGCGGTGGTATGTCGTGACCGTTACCGTGGCCTTGATAGTGGGCGTGCTGTATGTGAAGAAGACCCAACCTGTGTATAAGCGCGACGCCTCGATAATGGTGCTCGAGCGCAACCGCAAGCCCACCATAATCAACGAGTTGCTCAACGACTATATGGACTTCGGCTTTTTCTCTGATAATACTAACGTCAACAACGTAATCGCTGCAATCAAGTCGCCCGATGTAATGTCGGAAGTGGTGGGGCTTCTGGACCTCAACGTAAGTTATACTACAAGCGGTATGTTTTATGATAACACGCTTTACGGCAAGTCGTTGCCCGTAAAAGTGGTGTTCCGTGACTTGGATGAGGACGATGCCGCGGCGTTGCATTTAAGTTTGGACGGCCGCGGAGGAGTGAAAATGTCGGGCTTCGTGAAGAACGGTAAAGAGTTACATTCACCTGACTTGACGTGCAATGTCGGCCAAACGGTCAACACCCCGCTGGGCCGTCTGACAATAAAGAGCACGTCGCATTATTCAGGTGTGTCGCCCGATAACGACGAGATAGACGTGCGGAAGACGGCCAAGCGCGTAGCCGCAAACCGCTTCTTGGGTGGCCTTTCGGTTGAAATCGGCGACAAAAAGTCGACCATACTCGACCTGTCTTACCGTGACGTGTCTGGCGAAAGGGCAGAAGATATACTGTCGGCGGTTATCGACATATATAATAAAGTATGGATGAAAAACCGCAACGAGGTGACAGCCGGAGCCACGCGCTTCCTAGACGAGCGTCTCGCCATCATCGAGCGCGAGCTTGACAGCGTAGATACTGACATATCGAAGTACAAGAGCGACAACCTGCTGCCCGACATAGAGAAGGCTTACAGCCTGTCGATGGAGCGCGCCGACAAGAACTCCGCCATACTGCTTGGCCTCAATACGCAGCTCTCCGTGGCCGGTTACATACGCGACTTCATCGCCGCGCGCGTCAACACCAACCAGCTGATACCCGTCAACGTGGGGCTTGACAATGATAAGATAGACGCTTTAATCGACAAGTATAACGCCATGCAGCTGGAACGCAACAAGCTGGTGGCCAACAGCGGAGAGGGCAACCCGTTGATAAAAGACATGGACAGCCAGCTCGCACAGATGCGCCGCTCGGTGCTGAATTCGCTCAACAACCTCATGGTTTCGCTCTCTACGCACATCGGTCACTTGCAGAACTACGAACAGAAGACCAACACCGACATCTCGACCAATCCCACACAGGCCAAGGTCTTGCTGTCGGTAGAGCGCCAACAGAAAGTTAAGGAAGCCTTGTATCTGTTCCTTTTGCAACGCCGGGAGGAAAATCAGCTGTCGCAATCGTTCAACGCCGACAATACACAAATCATCAAATCCCCGTCTGGCAGCGATGTCCCGCTTGCGCCTAAGACGGGCATGATAATGCTTGTTGCCCTCGTGGTAGGCTTGGCTTTGCCTACTGGCGTTGTGTATTTGCTTGAAACCACCAACAACAAAGTGCGCGGACGAAAGGACGTGGAGGAACGTGTGACGGCTCCGCTTGTGGGCGAAATACCGTTGGTGGAGGACGAACGGCGTGGCGTAATGTCGTTGAAACCGCAGCCTGCAAAGGACTACGGCGTTGTGGTTGAGCACGGGAACCACGACATTATAAACGAAGCGTTCCGCATAATGCGCACGAACATCGAGTTTCTTAACGCTCCGGGCAGCGGCGCAAGCGTGCAGATGATGACATCGTATAACACGGGCAGCGGCAAGACTTTCCTCACATTGAACCTTGCGTCGTGCCTCGCTATAAAGGAAAAGCGGGTGCTCGTTGTTGACTGCGACCTGCGCACCGCGGCCCTTTCGCGCTACGCAGACAGCCAAAAGCCCGGTCTTAGCGATTATCTCGGGCGGCATATTGACGACGTGGATACGATAATACACCATGTAAAGGTATGTCCCGGACTCGACATCCTGCCGTCGGGCACTATTCCGCCGAACCCCGCCGAACTGTTGGCTTCCGACCGTTTTGCGGCTCTATTGCAAGTCCTAAGGACGCGTTATGACTATATCTTCATCGACTGTCCGCCCATTGATGCTGTAGCCGACACGTCGATAATATCACATTATGTAGACCGTTCGCTCTTCGTAGTGCGTGCGGGAAAGCTCGAGCGGGCGATGCTCGACGACTTGGAAAAGCTATACAGGAGCGGAAGATTGAACAACTTGGCCGTAATATTGAACGGAACGCGGTGCGCGGGAACTATCTACGCCTACCGCTACGGTTACAGTTACGGCTACGGAACGGGAAAAATAAAATGAAGAAAACATTGATAATTGCAGTCGCCTCGGTGCTTGGAGCGCTCCTTTTGGCGACTTTCGGCGCGGCGTGGTACATGCTTGACTACGCTCTTACGCCAGCTTCCGACGCGCGTGACACGGCTAAACGTTACAGGCAGATGCTGGCCGAGTATCCGTATATGCGCCAGTGGGTTGACAGCATGAAGCAAACCGGCGCGCTGCGTGACACGTTTGTTGTGACGGCCGACGGCGAACGCCACCACGCGGTGTACGCCCGCGGAGCCGGTGCGGCCGGTCGCACGGCGATACTTGTGCACGGATATAAGGACAGCCACGCACGGATGTTGCCCATAGCTAGGATTTACGCTGACATGGGGTATAACATATTGCTGCCCGACCTGCACGCGCACGGACTCAGCGACGGTACTGAAATACAAATGGGATGGAAAGACCGTGAGGACGTAATACGCTGGATAGGCGTGGCCGATAGTCTTTTCGCCGACTCTACCGGCCGTCCGCGTATAGTCTTGCATGGTGTTTCGATGGGCGCGGCGACGGTGATGTGCGTAGCCGGTGAGCGTTTGCCTGAAAGTGTGAGGTGCTTTGTTGAGGACTGTGGTTACACCTCCGTGTGGGACGAGTTCGGCCACCAGCTCCGCGACCAGTTCGGTTTGCCAGAGTTTCCCGTGCTTTATGCCGCCAGCGCGCTGTGTAAGCTGAGGTACGGGTGGTGGTTTGGCGAGGCGTCGCCGGTGGCTCAATTAAGAAAGAAAGAGGTGCCGATGTTGTACATTCATGGCTCGTCTGACATGTATGTGCCGTCGGAAATGGTGTTTCCGCTTTACAACGCCAATCCGGTGCACCTGTCTTCCAACGGCGTTTACCGTCATTACAACGACATTTGGATAACCCCCGGATGCACCCATGCCAGCTCGATACACGACTATCCGGCTGAATACGCCGAGAGGGTGGGGCAGTTCGTGGGGAAGTTTATAAAAGAGTAGTTAAAGCAGTTAGAGGTAATTAAAGCAGTTAAAGACGTTACCTTTTCTTTGATTTGGAATAAACAGGAAAATGATTTTATGGTAAGAACTGTTTATCTGTTATGATTATGTAGCAGAGGTAATGTCTTTAACTGCTTTAATTACCTCTAACTGCTTTAACTACTGACGAAAATATATTTCCTTCCGCTACGTTTTTTTTCATGGCTTCGGCCGGTTCCATTCCGTCGGGCGTTATGCTTTCCACCACGGCGAAGCCTGCTTTCAAAAGTTCTTCCTTGTTGTCAACGCGCCCTGCCAGCAGCCATGTGGGCACGCCTTGCAGTCCGGCGCGGCGCATTACGCTGACGGGCAACTTGCCCATGAGTGTCTGGCGGTCGGCGTGCCCCTCGCCGGTTATCACGCATGTCGCTCCTGAAATGGCCTTGTCAAATCCGCAAATGTCTAGCAAAAGGTCGGCTCCCGGTCTCATTTCAGCGTTAAGATACTGCATGAAAGCGTAGCCTAGGCCGCCCGCCGCGCCTGCTCCGGGCATTGTGGAACGGTCGAAGCCGAAGTGGGCTGCCGACGCACGGGCGAATCTCAAGGCACGCTGTTCGAGCGGTTGCAGCATGTCTTCGGTAGCGCCTTTTTGCCGCGCGAACACCATTGTTGCGCCGTTGGCTCCGCAAAGAGGGTTGTCAACGTCGCAGGCCAGCGTAAAACGGCATTGCCCCAATTCTCCCTTTAGCGCGTCGTCGATAGTTCCGCCGCGCGGTGCCAGCTTGTCGGTCAGGGCGCGCATCATGCCTATGCCGGCATCGCTCGTGCCGCTTCCGCCAAGGCCGACGATGAACTTGCGGCATCCGCGGCTTACGGCCTCCGCCACGAGTTCGCCCACTCCGTATGTGGTAGCCCTCATGGGGTTGCGCTCCGGTCTGTCCACCAGTGTCAGGCCGCACGCTTTTGCCGTCTCGATTATTGCGGTACCGTCTGGCGCAATGCCGTATTCCGCCCACACGCGGCGCATCATCGGGTCGTGTACGTAAGCCTTTTCCAAGCATCCTCCAAGAGCCTCGGTAAATGCTTCGAGCATCCCTTCGCCGCCGTCGCTTACGGTAAACGTTACCGTTTCCGTGCCATTGTCGGCCTGCTTTACGGCCTCGGCCACGGCGTGTCCTGCTTCTCTTGAGGTGAGACAACCCTTGAACGAGTCGACGGCGATTATGTATTTCTTTTTCATAAATAACGTGTTGCCGGCGCAAAGATAATGCTTAAAATTCAAAAGACGGTCTTTCGCCTTCCAAAAGGTCGTCTTTTGCACGATAAAAGGCCACCTTTCGCAGGCTAAAATGCGGCCTTTTATAAATGCATTGATTATCAACAACTTACAGACTGGTAACAAACGTGCCCATAAAACGCCCTTAATTGCTCTGTTGCAAACCAAGCTCCCTCCCTTCGGGAGGGCTGGGGTGGGTGTCAGGTTGGGAGCATGTATGCTGTCTTTTTTATGTTTTTAATTTCAAATAATTGGCCTGTGCGAGTACAACTATCGCATATTTTGCTTAAATTTGCTTCGTGAAGATAGGATGTGGCTCGGCAAAGACAAATCAAAAAACTTCGTTTTTCATTTGTCTTTGCGCTCGCCTTTCACTATCTTTGCATACCGAAATCTGATAAAACGAAAAATATGCTCAATTTAGATGACCTTTACAAAGCGCGTTACGTGCTCAGTAAGATACTCCGGCGCACCGACCTTGTGCACGCGCCGAAGCTGAACCCCGAGAGTGACATTTACCTGAAGCCTGAGAACCTGCAGATAACAGGCTCGTTCAAGGTGCGCGGCGCTTATTATAAAATATCGCAACTTAGCGACGAGGAGAAGAAGAAAGGCGTGATAGCCTGCTCCGCCGGCAACCACGCGCAAGGCGTGGCGCTTGGCGCGACAAGCAACGGGATAAAGTCTATTATATGCCTGCCCGAAGGCGCGCCTATCAGTAAGGTTGAGGCCACGCGCAGGCTGGGGGCGGAGATTTGCTTGGTGCCGGGCGTTTACGACGATGCCTACAACCGCGCGCTTCAGTTGCGCGACGAGCATGGTTACTCGTTCGTACACCCTTTCAACGACGACAACGTGATAGCGGGTCAGGGCACGATAGGGCTTGAACTGCTAGACCAGCTGCCCGATGTTGAAGCCGTTGTAGTGCCGATAGGCGGCGGAGGGCTGATAAGCGGCGTGGCTTACGCCATGAAGTCGCTTAACCCTAACGTCAAGGTGTACGGCGTGCAGGCCGCCGGCGCGCCAAGCATGTATCAGAGCATACGCGACCATCATCCAGAGACTCTTTCCAGCGTGTCGACCGTTGCCGACGGTATAGCCGTGAAGACTCCGGGCGATTTGACTTACGACATCTGCTCGAAGTACGTAGATGAGATAGCCCTCGTAACCGAGGACGAGATATGCGCCGCAATACTCCGCCTCATGGAAGAGGAGAAGATGATAGCCGAGGGCGCCGGAGCGGTGAGCGTGGCCGCGGCGATGTTCAACAAAGTGCCGATCAAGGGCAAGAAGACCGTATGCCTAGTCAGTGGCGGCAACATCGACGTGAACATCCTCAACCGCGTTGTCAACCGTGGTCTTGACAAGGGCGGGCGCATCTGCACCCTGGCCATGGAGCTTGACGACAAGCCAGGCCAGCTGCTTGAGGTCATCAAGGTGCTCGCCTCGCTGGGTGCCAACGTGCTCAGCGTGCACCATGAGCGCGGCGTGGCAAGCCACAACGTGAACGCCTGCGAACTACGCGTGCGCCTTGAAACGCGCAACCACGAGCATGTGGAGGCCATAAAGGAAGGCTTGCTTGAGAAGGGATTTAAGCTGAAATAAGCGAGAAGCAGCCCCTCCCCAACCCTCCCGAGGGAGGGAGAAAGGATGCAGTAAGAATAAAGAACCAAGAATGAACAGTAAAGAGCAGGGAAGTAAGAGTTAAGGAAACAAGCCATGGCGGATGTGTAAAAGCGGTTATGCGGAACACATACAACCGTTTGAACGGACGACATCCGACGAGTCAATTCTCCTTACTCCTTTTACTCCTTACTCCTTTACTCCTGAAAAACAACATATAAACGAAAAGAAATGAAAGCATTACATTCAGACAAGGCGCCTAAGGCTTTAGGCCCTTACAGTCAGGCTATAGTGGCCGGCGGTTTTGTGTTTGCGTCGGGACAGGTGCCCATCGACCCTGCCACTGGCGAGTTTGTGGAAGGCGGAATAAAGGAACAGACGCGCCAGTCGTTGACAAACGTTACCAACGTACTTGCCGAGGCGGGCATCGACCTCAGCCATGTAGTCAAGACAACGGTGTTCCTGTCAGACATGGATAATTTCGCGGCGATGAACGAAGTGTACGCCACATTCTTCAAAGAACCGTATCCCGCCCGCTCGGCCGTAGCCGTAAAGACCCTGCCAAAGGGTGCTTTGGTAGAGGTGGAAGTGGTAGCGGAACTGTAAGAAAAAGCCCCCTCCCGACCTCCCCGAGGGGAGGAGACTGGTTGGCCGTATGGTTTTGTTAACTAATTCCTCCCCTCGGGGAGGTCGGGTGGGGCTTTCAAATATTCCTTAATCGCCTCCACGTATTCCTCGAACGCCTTGATTCCTTCTTCTGTTAGGCTGCACGATGTGTTTGGACGTTTCCCTATGAAACTCTTTTTTATTTTGATATATCCCGCTTCCTCGAGTTTGTTGAGCTGCACGCTGAGGTTTCCCGCCGTCGCTCCCGTCTGGCCGCGCAGGTAAACGAAGTCGGCCTCGCCCACGCTGACAAGGAGCGACATCACGGCTAGGCGCAGTTCGCTGTGTAAAATGGGGTTAAGCGGTCTCAGCATGTCGGTGTTTTTTAGCCTTGTTTACAAGTGCTATTGTTGTTGCTTGTTCATCCATGTCTTGTATTTCATTAAAAGACCGGGTATCAGCAGCGCGAATACACATGCCGCGGCCATGCATACAGCTTGCGCGCAGCCGCCTTCCTCGGCTGCGGCTTTCGCCATATACGCCGCCATTATGGCGCTTCCGCATCCGGCTCCGTTGCTTGTTATCATGGCGGTTGTTCCGCTTGCGAGTGTCAGCAGGAATATGATTATTGGATAAATTGTCAGGTGTGCTACGGCGGTTTCGTCGTAGACGAAGTCAAAACTGAATATTACTGCGCCCGCGGTGACACCGAAAAACGTGCTCCAGATCCACTTGATGACTTTCGTTGCGAACGTATCGGCTGTATGTCTAAGCCTTTCTTGTTTTTCTATATGCCTGTAATTGATGTATGCCGCCAGTGCGGCTGCAGCCCAAAGCCAGTTCCAACGGCTGTCGCCGGTAGCGCTCCAAAGCCATGCTACGGCACATCCTGTTACTAAGGCGAGCGTTCCCCACACCGTCATCAATGTTCCCACGCTGCGTCCGGCCTCACGGCGGCTGGCCTTGATGGCCTCGCTTATCACTTCAAGACTGCGTTCGGCAGTCAGTTTCTCGTTGTTTTCCATAATTTATGCGGTTGTTTTTTGTTTGTAGGCATTTTGCCTTTTGGCTTTTGTTTGGATATTATAACTGCTGTGTTATGGCATGACACGGATTCCCGTTTGCTTACAATACAAAGATAAATAAGTTTATAATATAAACCAAACGGATATGAATAAAAATGTGTTTTGTCGCAATCTTTTGTATCACGAGCGGCAAAACGGATTATTGTTTTCTTCTTTTGTGTCGGTTAGAGGTTTTTGTGTCGTGTCTGTTTTGCGTCTTGATTTCGTGTGTGGCCTTACGTTCGTCGTCGGTTTTCATCCAAATCGGCGTTATGTCATCGTTCTTTTCAGTTATCTCAAAATCAAGTTCAGGTAGGTCGATATTGTCTGTTGGTTTGAACGGAACGCCCAACGGCATGGTATATTTTTCTACTTTCACCATCGCTAATCCCGACGAAATCATTCCGAGTTGTTTCGCCGCAGCGTAAGAAAGGTCGATAATGCGGCGGCTTCCGCAACGGTCTGTCACTTTCACTATCACGCTCTTGTTGTTTTTCAGGTTGGTAACCTTGAGCATGGTTCCCAGCGGATAGCGTTTGTGTGCGCATGTAAGGCTGTCGCGGTGGTAGCGTGTGCCGTCGCTCATGCGCCTTCCGTGCAGCCGGTTGGCATAATAACTGGCTATACCCTTCTCCTGTGCGGGAAGAAGGATACAGCCAGTCAAGCTAAAAAGTATTATGAGAAAAAGTTTTGGTATCACACTTTTCTTTCGGTTTATACTATGCCTTGAGCCATCATTGCGTTGGCAACCTTCATGAAGCCGGCAATGTTAGCACCCTTGACGTAGTCTACATAATCCTCGCTTTCACGTCCGTATTTGACGCATTGCTCATGGATATTGTGCATGATTTGGTGTAGTTTCTCGTCCACTTCGGCCTCGCTCCAGCTCAGGCGGATGGCATTCTGCGTCATCTCAAGACCCGATGTAGCCACGCCTCCGGCGTTTACGGCTTTGCCGGGAGCAAATAGCTGCTTGGCGGCGATGAATTTCTGGACGGCCTCCTCGCTGCATCCCATGTTGGAAACTTCGGCCACGCATATCGGCTTATTGGCCAAAAGCATGTCAGCGTCTTCGCCGCTTACCTCGTTCTGGGTAGCGCACGGCAGTGCGATGTCGCACTTAACTTCCCATGGCTTGCGACCCGGAATGAACTTGGAGCCGGGGAACTGGTCTGCATAAGGCTGGCAAACGTCGTTGCCGCTGGCGCGAAGCTCAAGCATGTAGTCAATCTTTTCGCCGCTGATTCCGTCAGGATCATAGATGTATCCGTCAGGCCCCGATATGGTGATGACCTTCGCTCCGAGCTGGGTTGCCTTTGTCGCCGCACCCCATGCCACGTTGCCGAAACCGCTTATTGCCACTGTCTTGCCCTTGATGTCGTATCCGTGGGTCTGCAACATCTGGTTGACGAAATAGAGTGCGCCGAAGCCCGTAGCCTCCGGACGTATCTTAGAGCCTCCCCATTCGAGCCCTTTGCCCGTAAGGACACCGCCCCATTTGTGGGTAAGTTTTTTGTACATACCGAACAGGTAGCCTATTTCGCGTGCGCCTACACCGATGTCTCCGGCCGGAACATCCTCGTCGGGACCGATATGGCGGTAAAGTTCTGTCATAAAGGCTTGGCAGAAACGCATAACCTCAGCATCGCTGCGGCCGCGCAGAGAGAAGTCGGAACCGCCCTTGCCGCCGCCCATCGGCAGCGTGGTAAGCGCGTTCTTGAATGTCTGCTCAAAGCCTAAGAACTTCAGTATGGAGAGGTTTACCGACGGATGGAAACGCAAACCGCCCTTATACGGGCCGATGGCGCTGTTGAACTGAACGCGGTAACCGATGTTTACATGCACTTCGCCCTTGTCGTCAACCCAAGGAACGCGGAACGTAACGACGCGCTCCGGCTCAACGAGACGCTCTATAAGTTTTGCCTTCTCGAACTCGGGATGCTGGTTGTAAACGTCTTTGATTGACAGCAACACTTCCCTTACGGCCTGCAAATACTCGGCTTCGCCCGGATGCTTCTGCTCCAGATCTTGCATTATTTTTTCGACTTCCATAGTATAAGTTTTAGTTAAACTAACATTGTGTCATAGTTCTTGTGCAAATATAGGTTTTTCAAATGTAACGGCAAAGGAAAAACATGAATAATTGACTTATGCTACTTGCTTTTTGTACTTTTTCACAATAGAACAAGAAAAGGGAGCTTAAAGGTAAAAAAGTAAAACGGAAAAACGGTAAAAAGAGCTATTAAAAGGTGAAACGGTAAAAAGGCAAAACAGTAAAAAAGAGCGTAGCTGTTATGTTGCATTGTGACAGACATATTTGTCAATGCCACCTTCTTTTACCGTTTTACCTTTTTACTTTTTTACCTTTTAATATCTATCAAATCTGCGCCAGCGCCTGTTTCAAGTCGTCGATTATGTCGTCCACGTCCTCGATGCCGACCGACAGGCGTATCAGGTCGGGGGCTATGCCGGCCTCGCGCAGTTGTTCGTCACTAAGCTGGCGGTGCGTGTGGCTTGCAGGGTGCAGAACACACGAGCGTGCGTCGGCCACGTGCGTGGCGATATGTATCAGCTTGAGCGAGTCCATGAACTTCACGGCAGTGTCGCGGTTGCCTTTTAGTCCAAGCGACATTACGCCGCATGACCCGTCAGGCAGATACTTACGCCCGAGCTCGTAGTCCTCGTCTCCTTTCAGTCCGCAGTAACGAACCCATGCCACGCGAGGGTCGTCATTCAGGAATTCGGCAACACGCTGGGCGTTCTCGCAATGCTGACGCATGCGTAGGTGGAGTGTCTCAAGGCCGATGTTGAGCATGAACGCGTTGTGAGGCGACGGTATAGAACCGAGGTCGCGCATGAGCTGGGCCACGAGCTTAGTCATGTATGCCATCTTGCCGAACGCCTTGGTGTAGGTCAGTCCGTGATAACTGTCGTCGGGAGTGGTCAGTCCCGGGAACTTGTCGGCATACGCGTCCCAGTCGAAGTTTCCGCTGTCAACCACGCATCCACCCACCTGCGTGGCGTGTCCGTCCATGTATTTCGTGGTTGAATGGGTTACGATGTCGCACCCCCATTCGAACGGACGGCAGTTTACCGGGGTCGCGAACGTGTTGTCGATGATGAGCGGTACGCCGTTCTTATGCGCTATGCGCGCGAACTTCTCGATGTCGAGTATCTTACATCCGGGGTTTGATATAGTCTCGCCGAACAGGGCTTTAGTGTTCGGACGGAAAGCCGCCTGTATCTCCTCCTCGCTGGCTTCGGGACTTACGAAGGTGCACTCTATGCCGAGTTTCTTCATCGTCACGCCGAACAGGTTGTACGTGCCGCCGTAAATTTCGTTGGAAGTGACGAAGTGGTCGCCTGCGCCGCAGATGTTGAACACTGCGTAGAAGTTTGCCGCCTGACCCGACGACGTGAGCATGGCACCCACACCTCCCTCGAGCGCGGCTATCTTGGCGGCCACGGCGTCGTTGGTGGGATTCTGCAGTCGGGTGTAGAAATATCCTTCCTTTTTCAGGTCGAAAAGCATCCCCATCTCGTCGCTGTCGTCATATTTGAATGTCGTGCTCTGTACTATCGGCGGCTGTACGGGCTCGCCGTTCTTGGGTTTCCACCCTCCGCGGACGCAGAGCGTGGCTGTCTTCAGTTTCTTTTCCATTGTCGTTACCTGTTGTTTTTAATGTAAATGTAGAGGCTCCGGTTATGTTGCCTCGTGTTTTATTGTGTACCTGCAAAGGTAAGACAAAAATCTGACGCGGCGCAAACAAAACGCCTGAAACTGTATTTATTGTGCTTAACGGCGTTCCGCCGCGGCCGCGTCGCCAAGACCGCCCATTTCATTGGCTGCACGCACCGAGTACTCCGCCGCTGTGTCATCGACGGTATAAGTAGGTTGTATGGTGAAGCCGGTTACCTTACCGTCCTTGCATACGGCCCAGCACAGCGCTCCGTCATTGTCGTCCCATGTGAGTGTTGTGCCGTCAAGCGTCACGTTTTCCGGTGCGTCAGCTTGTCGCGTGGCCTCGGTGGGATTCCATCCGTCATCGCCTCCCATGACATTCTCTATCGTCATCACGGCCGCTTCGCCTGCCGTGAGCACGGGGTTGTTGGCGTGCCCGTCGCCAAAAGTGTTCTTGCGACAGTCGAGGCTGATAACCGTGCCGTCGGCTCTAACAGAGTTGTACTCGGCGAATCGTGCCGGCCAGCCGCCGCTCATCTCGTTCCAGCCGTCGGGCCGTGGGGCCACTTTCATTATGGTGTTTATGTAAATGGCCGTCGGTGTGCCCTTGCCCCACGGCCGGCCGAGCGTGTACCGGCCTTCTATGCCTTCGGGATTCTCGCCTTTAATCGTGCATCCGCTGAACACGTAGCCGTATTTCCTCGGTGTTGACGGCGCACAGATATAACCGCCGCCGCATACCATCAGTTCAACGCCGTTGTAAAACACGTCGCCCTTGCCGCACAAGTAGTCGGTGTTGCCGCGCAGCCTTCCGCCCTCGAAATAGAAGCGTCCCTTATTGTTGTTGGAAAGGTAAGTGTCCTGATAGCCGGCAAGGCATACGTCCTTGCATACGGTTTTGTCTGATGCGTCTTCAAGGGCGCCGTTGCGTCCGCGCCTGTCTTTCATACCGCTCCTTATTGTCAGGTCTTGTATGTAGGTGTTTACGGCCTTCCTGCCTATGTCCAAGGTCTGGTTCTTGTGCAGTCCTTCTATCGGGCATTGCGGCCCGTATTTGCTGTTGAGCTCAACTTGTGGCACGGTGTTCACTATCGACGTGTTGTCCATGCCTTCGCCAATGATTGATACGTTGGGTGTCGTTATGCGGGTGATCGGACTTGGATACGCCACGCTGTCGTAACCTAATATTGTCTCGGTTTTACTGGCCGGTATCACATAATGTCCTTGTTTGATGAATATGCGGAAACGTTTTGACGTGTCGCTTCGCCTTTCGGCGGCCGCCACGGCCTCCGTAAACGAACCGTTGTCGGGCACGACGAAGTCGTACAACGTCTTGTTTACTTTTCCGCTTACGTCTTGCCCCGCTGCCGTCGTTGCCGTTGCAAGGGCTGATACGGCCATCGCCACGACGGTCGTTGCAAGTCTTTTCTTTCCCATTTTTCTCTTTTCGTTTTGGTTAATTGATATTGTAACTTAAGGTAATTATTGCAAAGATACGGATTTTTCCTAAGTTAATCGCTTTTTTTCTGTGTACTTACTTTGCAATCACCATGTATAAATTAAACATGGGTTCATGTCCGCTTAATTAATAATGTATGAAAACTCCCGCCTGTAGTGTGTACGTGGAATTTTGTATAAGATATTGCAAAAATATTAAGATATTTCAGTTTGTTTTCAGAATCGCCGTATACTTTTGCGTCAGAAACAGGCGGTAAAACCGCTGTTTTGGCGACAGGAAAAGAATTATAAACCCTAAAAAAACATGACAATTATGAAGACGAAGGAATTGATGAAATGGATGATGGCGTGTGCTTTTGGAGTATTTGCACTTGCGTCGTGCAGTGACGACGATGACGGCAACGTGCCCGTGCCCGATGCCGCGACAAGGGCGTTCAGTGAGAAATACGCCGGCGTGGGCCATGTGGAGTGGGACCGTGAGGCCGGCGGATATTACGTTGCCGAGTTCTGGAAGGACAACAAGGAGCACGAGGCGTGGTTTACGGAGACCGGCGAGTGGGTAATGACCGAGGTGGATTACGGCCACAACCTGCAGGCTTTGCCCCAGGCCGTTCAGGACGGCTATGCCGCAACGGAATACGCGCATACACAATGGGCGGTAGACGATATCGACGAGATACAGCGTCCGGCGTATGAAACATTCTATATCATCGAGGTAGAGAAGCATGGACAGCCTGACTACGACCTTTATTTCGATGCCAACGGCACGCTGTTCCGTGAGATTCAGGGCGAAGGCGGAGGCAATCATGGAGGCTTGGTGGGCAACCGCCTGCCTGCGGAGATACAGTCGTTCATCGACGGAAATTACGCCGGGGCGAGGGTGGTAGACTTCGACCGTGAGCATGACGGCTACGAGGTTGACATCATACACGACGGCAAGAGTAAGGAAATATTGTTCAACCTGCAGTACACATGGCAGCTTACCGCTACCGACATGACACGCTCCATTCCTACCGAAATCCGTCAGGCCGTAGAGGCGCGGTATCCGGGCAAGCGCATTGACGACTGCGACCTTATCGAGACAGCGCAGGGAGAGACGTACTATCTGATAGACCTTGACAACTATAACATGGACCTGATAGTGACGCTTGATGGCAAGATAAGTGAAACACCTGACTATTAAAAACATTGAGACACGGCAGGGCGAGACACGGCAAACGGCTTCGTCCTGCCTTGGTTTTTACCTGCTTGTAACTTATTGATAGTCAATATGGTTATAAAAGGCCGTCTTTTAGCTTGTAAAAGACGGCCTTTTGGCGTGCGAAAGACGGCCTTTTGCAACGCCGTTTGCCGCCTTTCGGGTTCATCCGCAGTCCGTGCGTATGGACGTTTGCGGTAAACCGCCATGCGAGCGGTCGTTAACGGGCATGAAAAAAGGCCGAAGCAACGCTTCGGCCTTTAGCTTCTGTAGCGGGGGTGGGACCCGAACCCACGACCTCCGGATTATGAATCCGACGCTCTA
>CAJMAO010000030.1 GCA_905211345.1 uncultured Prevotella sp. | reverse complement strand
AATATTCCATTCCCACAACTTTTCCATTGATTTTCTTATACCGAACTCACGTTAATATTATAAAAGGCCGTATTTCGTAAGCTAAAATACGGCCTTTTAGGCAACAAAACACGGCATTTCGAATTGCAAAAAGCCATGTTTTACAATACTATCAGTTTTTACTTCTTCTTGCGATAATTCTTTATCGCGCTGTAAGCGTCGTAAAGTCCACGCTCGCCGGCTTTACTAAGATCACTTATACCGACATCCGTCTTACCGAGGTTAATGTTTGAAATACCCCTATTATAATAAGCTTCGGCAAGGTTAGGATCAAGCTTTATCGCGGTATCATAATCTTTTATCGCTTTAACGTAGTCCTTATTGGATGCGTAAAGGTTGCCGCGGTCGAAATACAGGTAAGCATTGTTTGGATTAAGCCGTATGGCCATATCAAGGTCGGAAATAACTCTCGCTGCCTTCATGCCCACATCC
The DNA here is from genome assembly GCA_905211345.1 of uncultured Prevotella sp. Classification (GTDB taxonomy): domain Bacteria; phylum Bacteroidota; class Bacteroidia; order Bacteroidales; family Bacteroidaceae; genus Prevotella. The sequence continues at coordinate 15,749 of CAJMAO010000030.1, read as the reverse complement.
TTACCACGCGAAGCGTCATATTCGTTCATACGTGCCTGACATACGGCACGCTGCCAGTATGCCAACGACGACATGCTATCCGTTTGGATGTAAGCTGTAAGATCGTTTATTGCGTCAGCGTAATTCTGCACAACGCTGTTGGCAACGGCCCTTTGAAGTATCAAGCCCTTGTCATGGCGTAAGTCGCGCGAAGCGTCTATCTCGGCCGACAACGTATCAATAAGCGCGAATACATCTCTTGAATCCTGCTCGGAAAGTGACTTCACACCACACCTTATATATAATCTATAACGTGGTTTATGTTCAAAATTGAACTTTTCCACCTCATTGTCATAAGCCTGATAAGATTTAACTGCGTTATCATAAGGGCTGAACGAAAGTTGGAACATCTGTTGCAAAACGACATCAACCTTGCGGTTCTGCACACGTCCACGGTAAACCGATGAATATTCATGTTGTACGGAAGCCTCGTCTTCCACCACAAGCTGATTGTATTTGTCAAAATCAATCTCACTTTTCTTACGGACATCATGTTTTTGCTGTTTGCTCCAACGTTGCTGACGACCATAATGCTTATCCATCTGGGCCTTGAATATACGAAATTCGTCAAGCTCGGCCTTAGCCGTCATTCCTACTTTACGATAACAACGGGCACGGTTATTCAGACCGGCCCAGAAATTCGGATACTGGTCGATAAGCCTTGTATAATCTTTTATCGCCCCGTAAACATCGCCTGTACGCTCAAGCAACAACGCACGATTATAAATTGCCATGACATTATCAGGCTCAAGGCTTATGACATAATTAAAATCTTCAATAGCCCTATTATCATCGCCTACCTGCACACGCAACTGTCCGCGATTGTAATGGGCTAAAAAGTTATTAGGGTCGATCTCCAACGCCTTGTCATAATCGGCCATCGCCCCACGCAGGTTGTTCGTATTATACCGCGCTAAAGCACGGTTTACGTAATTAGCAACAGTAGTAGGCTTCAAATGTATCGCTTTCGATAGTTGTGTATCAGCGTCCTTCCATTCACGCCGCGATAAACTTATCATCGCCCTGTAAGCCCATACATCGCCATCATAAGGATCAAGTTCAAGACTTTTATCCAAAAACTTCGCCCCTTCAATAGTGTCTTTTTGTTGCATACAGACCTCTGCTTTCAGTGAATAAGCCTTAGCATAGGTTTTCCACATCGTCATCATTGAGTCCAAATCTGCATTTGCGGCATCGTAATCTTTCTTCTCAATCTTACACAATACACGGTTAAACCACAGATTCTTATTGTAAGGGTTAAACTTGATGGTCTTGTCATAATCGGCAATCGCGGCATCAAACTTATTCTGCTTAATATTACACAGACCTCGAAGTTCGAATAAATCAGGAATATACGGATTAAGTCTTATCGCCTCGGAACAGTCTTTTTCCGCCCCTACATAATCATCTAGATAAAACTTGGCAACAGCCCGTAAAAACCAAGGCTCATAAAGATAGGGCTTGACTAAAATCACTTGATTGAAATATTGTATCGACAAAACGTAATCTTCATAATAAAGCGCGCTACGGCCAACGTCAATCAACCTGTCTGTCCGAAATTGAGCGGACGCTGAGACTGACATAAGCAGCAACAATAAAGACAAAAGACACTTGCGCATACGAAGAAGAATTCGTCCTGAAATACAAAAAGTCATATAGCCAACGGATTTGCCGAGGGCTAATATAAACAAACCGTATACGGTTATTTGTGTGCCGCTTTCGTTCGATAACTACAATTAAAACGACCTTGAAGTATGGCTTTCAACTTATTCTTTATGAGTTGACGGCGTAATGGCGAAACACGATCAATAAAAATTTTGGCATCAAGATGATCAAATTCGTGCTGCATTACACGCGCCAAATAGCCTTCCACCCACTCCTCATGCTCAATAAAATCTTCATCCATATACTTAACATGGATACGTGTGGGTCGCCTTACGCTTTCGTGTATGCCCGGCACCGACAGACAGCCTTCTTCTGAAGAATCAATTTTAGTCTCGTCATATTCAAGTATATGCGGATTGATATAAGCCTTACGGAATCCTCTATATTCAGGCAAATCATCTGATAAGACATCTAAATCAATGACCGCTAGACGAATGTCAAGTCCAATCTGTGGTGCGGCTAGGCCAACTCCGTCAGACGCAGTTAGCGTCTCAAACATATTAACAATAAGTTCCTTTAGATTAGGATAATCAGGTTCTATATCCCGCGACACTTTACGAAGCACCGGCTGACCATAAATATAAATAGGCAATATCATTGTTTCCTTCTTACAGATTCTAAATAACCTTGCAAAATTATCGTGGCACTGATTTCATCAACAAGAGCTTTATCCTGACGCCTTTTCTTATGCAATCCTCCATCTATCATCGCCCTATGAGCCAAAACAGACGTAAAACGTTCATCATAAAATTCTATCGGGATTGCCGGATACGCATTACGCCAACGGTTGACAAACTGAATAATACGTTCCATATTCTCACTTGGTGAACCATCAACCTGCTTGGGCTCACCTATGACGATGCGTTCCACATCTTCTTTTGCTACATAATCGCGTAAAAAATCGAACAGATTGGGAGTAGCAACCGTCACTAATCCACCTGCTATAATCTGCAACGGATCAGTGACGGCCAGCCCGGTACGCTTCTTGCCATAATCAATCGACAATATTCGGGCCACAGCGTAATTTATTTCTGACTATACAAAAGCCATGCGTCAGGATATTGAGAACGCAACTCATTTCGACTGCGTACAGCGTCTGGCTTTGAATCAAATGTCGCAGCAACGACACGATACATCTGGTTGGAAGAGTTGTAAGCCACTTGAGCATCGTAGCCTTGGCTTTTTAACGTACTCTGTACACCTTCCGCATTTGCCTGAACTGAAAAAGAACCTACCACAACACTATAATTCTTCAGGCCAGCACCGTTAACAACAGAGAGAGTTTCTTGCCTTACCGGCACATTATCAGCATTGTCAACAACAACCGTCTCTGTAGCAGGTTTCTCTACGACTGGGGCAACTACGGCTATTTCCTCATTGCCTTGTGTCTGTTCCGTAGCACGGTTTTCTTCCTGAGCTTTAGCTTTTTCATACATTTTACGATAAGCACTTTCCGAAGATTTACAACTTGTAAACGCCAAAGCCACACAAAGACCGGCGCATGCAACCATGTATTTTTTCATAATTTCCAGTTTATTTAATTAGAAATCAACTAATGTTTCAATAATTATCGTGCGAAATTACACAAAAACGAGCAAAAACGCAGATAAACCGTACATAAAGTTTGTTAAATCAAGGAAATACATTGTTTTTAATAAAAAAGTCGAATAAAAACATTGATATATGAGAATTTATCATTACTTTTGCTAACAGACAAGGGCATATTATTTGATGCCCACATCTCACATAAATAAAAAAGTAAACAATTAAACAATTTATATAATCATTAAAATAAACGTATTATGAAAGCATTAGGTTACATTGGCGCATTTTTAGGCGGAGCTATCGCCGGCGCTGCTTTAGGACTACTGTTAGCACCTGAAAAAGGTAAAGACACTCGTGAAAAAATTACTGACGCCATCGACGACTTCTGCCAGAAACACAATATCAAATTAAGCCGTAAAGAAATGAACGACTTAGCAGAAGACATCACCGACGCCGCTGAAACAGAAAGAGTTTAAACATTTTTCTCAAATGTTCTCAAGCGACAAAAATATTGAAACCATAGGACAGCTTGTCAAGCTGATCAAAAACAATATCGGGCTTCAGGGCGAATACCTGAAGCTTGATATTATGGACAAAACTGTAAGAATAATAACTGCCTTATTGCTTTTTGCGATCCTTACATTGATAATAATTGCCATATTAGTATTTCTTTCTTTGTCGGCAGCTCTCGCCATGGGACAAGCCATAGGCTATCCTGTAGCTTTCGGTGTAATTGCGGCATTTTACATATTTATTTTTATTTTACTACTAGCTTTCAGAAAAAGTTGGATTGAAAGGCCGCTTATTAGATTTATCACTAGTTTATTGATGGACTGAGACATTAACGGACATGGAGAAGATTGAAACTTATAGCACTTTGCACGAAATCAGATTACGTAAAGAGCTCATACTTTCCGAGATAAGAAAAAACAACCAACAGATAAACGTCTTATGGAAAGATTTATTCCGTAAATCCGAACCCAAGAAAAAAGGCTTCACACTGTCATCACTTATGAGCACAGGGGCAGGTATTGCCGACGGTTTCATGCTTGCTTGGAAATTATATCGCAAGTTTAAAAAATAAAATACATAAATACTAATAAACAAAAAAAGGAGTACCGCTGTACTCCAACCTTGTTAACCTTAAATCTAATACTATGAAAAACACGGTGCAAAAGTACTACATTTCACCATATTGCGCAAATCATAGCACTTAAAACCATAAAATCATAAGATTTATTAACCAATACGCATCTGTTTTCTGCTAAAATTTAACAATTTGACCATCAAACGCAAGTTTAACTGTGGCAGGAAGCATTTTATTTACCTCTTTATGCAATCCTATACTATGTCCCATGTGTGTAAAAAATGTCTGCTCAGCCCCAACACGATATGAAAAATCCAAGGCTTCATCAACCGTAAGATGCGAATGATGGTCAGGAGTAAACCTTAATGCATTAACTACTAATATTTTAACTCCCTTAAAATATTCAAACTCACATTCGTCAATAGTTTTCATATCTGTAATATACAATAAATCGCCTATTCGATAACCTAAAATCGGCAATTTATCATGCTTCACTTGAACAGGAATTATATCAATACCGCCTACAGAAAAACGATCATGTGGTTTTACTGTGATAACATTTATTTCAGGAACACCCGGATACTTATGTTCACCAAAACAATAAGGAACTAGATGCCTTAATCCGTCAGCAGTAGCATCATCTGCATATATATCTACAGCACCAAAAGCACAAAACGGTCGCAAATCATCCAATCCACCTACGTGGTCATAATGAAAATGAGTAAGAAGTACAGCATCTATTTTCTTGAAATCTTGAGTAAGCATTTGCTGACGAAAATCCGGACCACAATCAATCAAAATCCTTACACTTTCCGTCTCGACCAAAGCAGAAGTCCTTAATCGTTTGTCATAACTGGCAGTACTTGTACATACCTTACATTTACATCCTAATGTAGGAACACCAACAGATGTTCCTGTTCCAAGAAATGTCAACTTCATATTTCAGACAATATTCACTTCCGGTTTAATTTCTATACCAAATTTTTCTTTTACATCTTTTCTTACAGCCTCGCTAAGCCTCAACACATCAATACCATTAGCTCCGCCATGATTAACAAGCACCAAAGCCTGACGCGAATGAACCCCGGCTTTACCTAATGACCGGCCTTTCCAACCACATTTATCTATCATCCAGCCTGCAGGGATTTTAACACTGTCTTCATCCACCGGATAATGAGGTATGTCACCAAACTTGCAAACAAGCTCATCATATTTTTTCCTGCTTACTACCGGATTCATAAAAAAACTACCTGCATTTCCTTCATCTTTTGGATCTGGAAGTTTGGCCTTGCGGATATCTATTATAATATTTCTTAATTGTGTAGCAGTTGGAGTATGTAAATTATTTCTTTCCAACTCAACACGCACATTACCATAATCAAGATGTGGAACGAAAATATCAGACAGCTTGTATGTCACATAAGTAATAATATAACGACCACGCCATTCCCCTTTAAACTTACTCCAACGATATGCGTATTCACAATCATCGTTTGAAAATTCACACACTTCCCCAGTGGTAATATCTACAGCCTCAACCTTTGAAATTAGGTCTTTGACCTCAACGCCATACGCTCCTATATTCTGAACAGCGCTCGCTCCTACTTCGCCAGGGATCCATGAAAGATTCTCAGCTCCATACAACCCGTTGCTTACACATAGTTTAACTATGTCATCCCATGTTTCGCCACTTCCGCAACGCAAAAAAACACTACCATCCATACGCGTTGCATAATGCCCCTTTATCGCTGAATGAAGTACTGTTCCGTCAAAATTCTTGGTGAACAATATATTACTTCCAGCACCTAAGAACAACAAAGGTTTATCCTCATCTTCTAATAAACGTACCGTTTCACACAATTCGTCAACAGAATAAAACTCTATGAAACGCCGACATGTCACATCCATTCCGAACGTGTTATGTCTCTTAAGATTATAATCTAATAAATCCTTCATTGAAAAACCTTTAATTCAACGACCATAGCGGTCAAAATAATTACTATTCTGAAAGGCTCATAAGTTTCCATTCACCACCTATGCGTTTGAAAGTCAACTGTATTTCCATACCGTTTGCTATACCACGCATAACGAATATCTTTTTATCCCCCTCCGTATATTTCTGACCATACATTATGTTATAAATAAAGCCTGAAGGCAGTTCTGGAGCGAAAGCAGGCCATGTTTCAGGAGCAATTTCTCCGGTCATTGTACTGAAATCATCGTCAGGGTCTGGTCCTGTAAACATTACAGGGTTATTGAGGCTCTCTATCTGGAACGATTGGTCGGAAGCAAATTTTTGGTAAAACGCAAGGAATGATGCGTTAGTATTTTGAAACATGGCGTTGTTCACAATCGATGTAAGCATCCAATGCCCATTCATACGTTCAAATACATATTTTTCCACCTTTTCTTCTACAAGATGCACTTTCTCAACAACCACATGGCTTACCGACGTATCTTTAACCAAATCCATCTGTTTTTCATTGTCGAAAATCAATGTATAATATCCTTGTTCCATAAAGAAATGCTCCATTTTCCATTGGGCTTTCTTCATATAAACAACATTATCATCATCAATAACCTTTAAAGGAAATTTTATTCTCGCCATCTGCAATTTACGGTTTGCTGCGAAATTGAAAATAAAATCGTCAAACAATTCATCGGCTGCTTTCGGCATCGGTTGCTCAGAAACAAGCTGATCTAATGTGTCAACAACAGCTGTATCCACTTTAGGCAACGAATCCACTAAAATTGTATCAACCGCAACAGGTTTCTTATCGGAGCAGCCTGTCGTCCACAACACCATGAGCAGACAAGCGGCAAAGACTAAAACAACGCCATTTTTCATATTTCCATACTACTCCTATTGAAAGTAAAGTCTTCCAAAATTTGCGCAAAAGTACAACTTTATTTTTATTTATTATACACATTCTAGCTAAAAATATTACCTTTGCATCAAGATTTTAATACGCATCAAATATATCTTAAAAATGATACTCGACAAAATAGAGAAACTACTTGAAGAAGTAAAAAGACTCAATGCTTCTACACCTGAAGAAATAGAAGCATTAAGGCTTAAATATCTTAGTAAAAAAGGCGAAATAAGTTCACTTATGGCCGATTTCAGGAATGTTCCGGCTGAACAAAAAAAAGAGGTGGGCATTAAAATCAACGAACTTAAACAGACAACACTTGAGCGCATAAACTCTTTGCGCGAACAATGCGAAACAAAAGAAGTGCAAAATGATGACATCGATCTCACACGCACCCCATACCCCATTAAGTTCGGCACACGCCATCCGCTGACTATCGTCAAGAACGAGATAATAGACATATTCTCACGCATGGGCTTCACACTGGCCGACGGCCCCGAGGTGGAGGACGACATGCACGTATTCACGAAGATGAACTTTGCCGCCGACCATCCTGCGCGCGACATGCAAGACACCTTCTTCGTTGAAACAAATCCCAACGACGTAACAAAGAACATCATCCTGCGCAGCCACACCAGTTCCGTGCAGGCCCGCGTGATGGAAACGACACAGCCCCCTATTCGTGTTATCTGCCCGGGCCGTGTCTACCGCAACGAGGCCATTACCGCCCGCGCCCATTGTTTCTTCCATCAGATTGAAGGACTTTACATCGACAAGAACGTGTCATTCACCGACCTGAAGCAGGTTCTCCTCACGTTTGCGCGCGAGCTGTTCGGCCCGGACACAAAGATACGCCTCCGCCCGAGCTACTTCCCCTTCACCGAACCGAGCGCCGAGATGGACATCTCGTGCCACATCTGCGGCGGCAAGGGTTGCGGCTTCTGCAAGCACACGGGATGGGTCGAAATCCTCGGCTGCGGCATGGTTGACCCCAACGTGCTCGAACTATGCGGCATTGACAGCAAGGTGTATAGCGGCTACGCCTTCGGCCTCGGCGTCGAGCGTATCACCAACTTGAAATACCAAGTGTCCGACCTGCGCATGTTCTCCGAGAACGACGTGCGCTTCCTGCACGAGTTCGACGCTGCAAATTGAAATATTTTTAAGGAGGGAAGGAGTAAGGAGGGAAGGAATAAGTAGAAATGTATTTGTTATGTAAATAGCAAGCGGGCATTTCTACTTACTCCTTCCCTCCTTACTCCTTTTTCTACTATTCTAAAAATACACTAATGAAAGAGCGCCTTTTCACCCGTAGCTATTTATTTATCCTTGCGGCTAACTTCCTGCTATTCTTTGGATTTTGGATACTCATCCCTGTATTGCCGTTTTACCTGCGCGAGGTCTACGGCTGCCCGGCGGCCATGCTTGGCGCAATCTTGAGCTGCTACACAGTCAGCGGCCTGTGCGTCCGTCCGTTCTCAGGCTACTTGATGGACAAATTCCCACGCAAACCAATCTACATACTTTGCTATTTCATCTGCGCGTCGATATTCCTTGGCTATATGGCGGCAGGCGTACTCACGTGGTTCATCGTCCTGCGCGCTCTCCACGGCGTATTTTTCAGCAGCGTCACCGTAGGCGGCAATACCCTTTGTGTTGACATCACGCCCAGCAACCGCCGCGGCGAAGCCCTTGGCTACTATGGACTCACCAACAACATCGCCATGGCGCTCGGCCCGATGACGGGACTTTTCATGCACGACCATGTCACTTACAACGGCATATTCCTCACAGGTATGGCTTTCAGCGTGCTCGGACTGATATGCGCCGTCTGTGTAAAGGCCCGTACACCAGAATCAATTAAAGCGAGACAACTTGAAAAACAAAAAACAGGCATTGACATCGCCGCTCCGAAGCGCAAGCTCTCGCTCGACCGCTTCATCCTCCTAAAAGGCATACCCGTCAGCATAGCCCTGCTCATGCTCTCTATACCCTACGGCGCCACGACAAACTTCGTAGCCATGTACGCTAAGGAGATTCACCTTGACGTACCGTCGGGCTTCTTCTTCACACTGATGGCCGCCGGCATGGGAGCCTCGCGCCTTGTAGCCGGTAAAAAAGTAGACCAAGGTTACATCACCCAGTGCATCCATATTGGTCTTTACCCCGTGGTGCTGGCATTTTTCATCCTTAGTATGTGCCGTTTCGTCGCGCCGCACAGCATGGGCATAGCCGAGGCTATGTTCTTCGCCGTGCCGCTGCTGCTCGGAGTAGGCTTCGGCATTATCTTCCCAGCCATGAACACCCTTTACATCAACCTCGCCCCTAACAACCAGCGCGCCACTGCCACCAGCACATACCTCACGGCGTGGGACGTAGGCATAGGTATTGGCATAGCCACAAGCGGCATCATAGCCCAGCACTTCACGTTCTATATGGTTTACCTCATCGGCTCCGTACTCTGCCTCATCTCGATGATATATTTCAACATGAAAGTCACTCCTCATTACAACAGGAACAAACTAAGATAGCCTAAGACGTATAATTAAAAACACAGTCTTTCAAACTACGAAAGACCATGTTTCGCATTGTAATATGCCATAAATTATGCTGCAATATGCTACATATTGCAGCATAAGTAAAAACAATACAACGTTGTTATTATAACAATGCCTTGAACAGTTATTCCACAATAACGCTATTTTTTCTATTTTTCATTTGACGTAGGTTTATATTCTGAACAGATTGTTTCATAATCGAGAGGGTCGATTTCCTTGTTTTCTATCCTCTCGCAAAGGTCGGGGTCGTCTGCAAGGTACTTCAAAAGAGCCTTCCGTGCAGAGCCCTTTGTATAGCCTTTTCCTCCAATCCATGTGCCATCTTCTTCTCCGGGACGGTAGCCGTAGAAGTTGATATACTGGCCTTTTATGGTCATCACGCCGTTCTTGGCTATGTAATAATCGTCGCTCTGCGACAAAACCATAAGGTGCTCGCCCATCTCCTCAAGCGTCCGCCATGTCTTTTCACGGTAGAAAAGCACGTGTTTCACGTCGGGAGCGTTCTCGTTCCACGCAATCAGGCTTGCTATGTCTTCCGACTTTATCTTGTGTTTCACGTCGAGCGAGTCGGTCACCGTCACTTTCTTTGTAGCCCCGTTGGGCAGCTTGGCCTCGCCCGTCAGCGTGCTGCCGTCTTCAAACGTCACTATTACAGGGTACTTTTTTACTTCACGCGACACGTCGACCACAGTGGTGACAAGCTGGCACGAGACAAACAGCGCAACGCCGACGCAGCCGAGTATGGCTGACAATATAACTTTCCTATTCATAATTTATGCTTTTGATTTTACAAAACTACGCTGTTCAACGCATGCGCATGGGCTTCTTTACATTGAAGGTCGAAGTGCGGAAGCCGACCCTCAAGCCCACGCCCCAGTTGAACTCCTTGCCCGCATAAGAGCCTTGCACGAAGACACCAACGGTGGTAGAGCGGCCAAACTGGTGCTCGTACCCCAAGCGTCCGAGGCACATCACGCCGTCGAGGTCGTCCTCCGGCGTGTGTCTTTCAGTGCCGGTAAAGTAAGCGTGCTCGTATCTTACAATGGCATATCCGCCATAAAGCGCGAGATAAAAGCGGTCGATGTTGTTGCTAAGCAGGTCGAGCCCCGGGCCTACGGCGAACATCAGCTGCGTCTTACGGTCGGAGACGTTGTCGTCGACTGCGCCGGTACTGTAATCGACCGTGACAGGCTTCGAGCCGTCATACCACGAGTAGCCCACCAACAGCGAGCCGAACAGGGGGCTGCGCCAGTGTACATCGATGTCGGCAGACAGCGTATAGCCCGACTTCTCGTATGTTCCGCCAAAGCGTTCATAATTCAAAGCCGCCGAATATTGCGTCCAACAGGTCTGCTGGGCGCATACCTTCGATGCCATTGTGCAGGCAAAGGCAATGAACATTGCAACCGTAAAGCGCTTCATACGCCACCTCCTTTCTCCGCACACGGTGCGGCTTTGGCGTTCCAGGCCATGCGTACATTCATTCCGTCGCCGTCATCATGACCTTGCGGTGAATACAAACGACATATTTCAGCGAAGTCGTATGCGTCGATTTCCTTTGATGCCAACCTATCGCAAAGCACAGGGTCGTCGGCAAGAAACTTGCACAACGCACGGATTACACCGGCTCTCGCCCTGCCATACGTAGTAAGATACTCGCCCACTCCATCCTCCTTCAGTCCTATCAGATAAGCGTCGCCGTCGGCAAAGCTCACCGGCACGAGGCTGCCTTGGCTGTTGAAATGCCAGCTGTAGCCGACCGCCGCCAAGCGCAGATGCCGCCCCATGCCGAGGCAATTCATCCAAACGGAATCCTTCTTCCTGCCGCCTTGGTCTTTATACGGCGCATAGACGAACGCTCCGGCCATAACGCTGTCACGCTCGAAAGCCATCACCGCCACACTGTCTGACGCCAACCGAAGCCTCCGCCCGTCAGCAGTGACAAACCGCAACGTCTTGCCTGTAAGGTCGGGCAGAAGCGTCTTGCCCTCATATCTCGTGCTATCGTTCATCACGACGACCGCGTTTTCACGAGCCAACTCCTCATGGAACAGGCTCGCAACACTGCACGAAACGGCAACAGGACACACCGCAACGGCAATCAGGCCGTTTGCAAACCGCCCTAACCGCCTGAAAAAATGTTTACTTGATTTTACTCCCATAACCTGTAACTTTATCTGAACTCTTGTATTACGCAAATATACTGAAAAGCACACATGTCGCAAGGGCGAGGGTAAAAACCTGACATTTATATTAAAATTTTACACTTTTGTGTACCTGAAAGATGTTTTCTTGCTTAATTTCCGTACATTTGCAATAACATCATACCAATAAAAACACGATATAAGCAACCGAATGGAAATACGCAGAAACAACTTCCTTATAATACATGGAGACACTGACGACATTCCGCCTAACGCACAAATGAAGACCGAAACCTTCATTAGCATGGCCAAGGCGTTGGCGCAAACCACCGACAGGTTCGTGTACATAATCGATTACGCCAAGCGGAAGTTCATCTACGAGTCAACCAACATGGCGTATCTTTTGGGCAAACCGGCCTGCAACATCGAGTTTTTTGACTACGGACTGTACTTCAACCACATACCCGAAAGCGAGCAACGCAAATTCATTGAGATAAACATGGCGGCCTGTGAAATGTTCGCACGGTTCCCGATTGAAGAACGGACGATGCACACGATAACTTACGACTTCCCCTTGGTGCAGATGAAAAGGCAACGGCTTGTAAACCATCATCTTACGCCGTTGGCGCTGTCAAGAAGCGGACGCTTGTGGCTTGCGCTATGCACCATCGGCACATCGGCAAAGCAAACGCCGGGACATGTCGTAATAAGGAAATCGGATTCAAGCAGGTATTATGAATATTTAATGGACAAGCATGAATGGATTGAAAAAGAAATAAGCCCATTGCGAGACGCGGAGCGCAGCATACTAATCCTCTCGGCGCAAGGGTTTACCATTTACGACATTGCCGACCGGCTATGCAAGTCGGTTGACACGATAAAGAAGTACAGGAAAAACATATTCAAAAAGTTTGATGTCAAGAACATAGCTGCCGCCTTGACATACGCCACCAATTATAAAATGCTTTGACGCGAAGCGGCGTTTTCCACTTCGCGTCAAAGCATTCGGCAAGTCACTTAATCATTTCCAAAAACGTGTCTTCATCCACAATGGGCACTCCGAGCTTCTCCGCCTTTTGCAATTTGGCCGGTCCCATGTTGTCACCTGCAAGTATGAAGGAGGTCTTCCCGCTAATGCTGCCGACATTCTTGCCGCCGTTTTCTTCTATTATCCGTTTGTACTCGTCGCGACTGTGGCGGGCGAACACGCCGCTGATAACAATACTCTTACCTTCAAGTTTCGTACCCTGCGCCTGCATCTGCTCGTCGCTCAACTGCATTTGCAGTCCATAGGCGCGCAGGCGGTTGACAATCTCGATGTTGGCTGGATTGTGGAAATACGTGATAACGCTCTTTGCTATCACCTCGCCAATACCGTCAACGTCAGTCAGTTCTTGCAGAGTGGCCGCGGCAAGGGCGTCGATGTTTTTGAATTTACGGGCCAACAGGCGCGCCGATGTTTCGCCGACGAAACGTATGCCGAGGGCGAACACAACTCGTTCGAACGGCACTTGACGTGAAGCGGCTATGCCGTCTACCACACGCTCTGCCGACTTCTGACGGCTGCCGTCGCCGTTGATTTGCTCGACACGGATGTCGTACAGGTCGGCCACATTGTGGATTAGTCCGCGACGATAGTATTCGTCAACGGTTTCAGGGCCGAGGCTGTCGATGTTCATCGCCTTTCTCGATATGAAATGCTCTATGCGCCCCTTTATCTGCGGCGGACAACCGACGTCGTTGGGGCAGTAGTAAGCGGCTTCACCCTCGTAGCGCACAAGCTCCGCCCCACATTCGGGACAGCGGGCGATGAACCTCACGGGGCGTGCGTCAGCCGAACGGCGTGACGTATCGACACCTACTATCTTCGGTATGATTTCCCCACCCTTCTCTACGTACACGTAGTCACCCGCATGCAAGTCTAAACTGCGTATGAAGTCCTCATTGTTGAGCGTGGCGCGGCGCACCGTCGTACCGGCCAACTGCACCGGCTCCATGTTTGCAACGGGCGTAATCTGCCCCGTGCGGCCAACTTGATAGGTTACTTCATTGAGCCGAGTACACTCACGCTCGGCCTTAAACTTATAGGCGATGGCCCAACGGGGGCTTTTCGCCGTGTAGCCCAAAGCGCGCTGTTGGCGCAGCGAATTGACCTTAAGCACAATGCCGTCAGTGGCTACGGGCAGACGCTTGCGCTCCGTGTCCCAATAGTTTATGAAGTCGTAAATCTCCTGCAGGGTCTTCACCTTGCGCATGCCTTCGCTTATCTTAAAGCCCCACGAACGGGCGCGCATCAAGTTCTCATAATGCCCGTCGCCCTCAACGCCGTCGCCGAGCAGATAATAAAGGTATGCGTCAAGACGTCGAGAGGCGGCCACTTTCGGGTCGAGGCTCTTCAGAGTGCCGCTGGCTGCGTTGCGCGGGTTGGCGAAGAGCGGTTCCTCGGCGGCCTCGCGCTCTGCGTTGATGCGCTCGAACTCATGCCAGGGCAGCAGTATCTCGCCGCGTATCTCAAACTCACGCGGCCAATCGCCATCCTTAAGCACGAGCGGAATCGAGCGTATCGTGCGCACGTTGGCCGTAACGTCGTCGCCCTGCAGGCCGTCGCCGCGCGTCACGGCCTGCGTCAGGCGGCCGTCAACGTAAGTCAACGAAATAGACAACCCGTCATACTTCATTTCGCAACATATCTCGAAATCCTCGCAGCCGAGGCCTTTCTTCACGCTATTGTAGAAGTCGGCCACGTCCTGCTCACTATAAGTGTTGGCAAGCGAGAGCATGGGATACTTATGCGCCACCTGGCGAAACTCCGCACTGACATCGCTGCCGACGCGCTGCGTGGGCGAGTCGGGGTCGGCCATCTCGGGATGTTTGGCTTCAAGCTCCTGAAGCTCGTGCATCATGAAGTCGAAATCTTGATCGCTTATCGTAGGTTGGTTTAATACGTAATATTTGTAATTATGTTCGTTCAACTCTTGCCTGAGCTGTAATATCCGTTGCTTTTCGTCCATTTTGACTTGTTTTTAATAAAATCCTTTCTTGGCGCAAAGTTAGCAAAAACAGGCGACAAAAACAACCTGCAACGGCCATAATCAATTACATAAAAATAAAACGGCGGCAAAGCGCATAACGCCCTGCCGCCGTCAAGCCTGTAGGGAAAATCATTTCGTCCGACGAAGATTTGCCTTAAATGTGCCCAAATTAACAGTCATTGAATTACCCTTTATGCTTGCCACACAATCTGTACCGTCATACTGGAAGCGCGCCGTACCCGTTTCCTCGTCATAAGTAAAGCTGTGCGTCGAGTCGTCATTCACGCCCTTGCCTGTAACGACCACCCTAACTTGCGTAGCCGTCTCAATGGTGACCTCAACGTTAAACCCGTTGTCAGTGGAACCTTCCCACACACTTCCTACCAGCTCTGTCAATGTCGGGATAGAATTGTCATCATCGTCATCATCGGAACATGACGCCAAATTAAAACACAACACAACGGCCAGCAAGGCCATTCCTACATACCTTAATGTTTTCATTTTCGTTTTGTTTTTTGAATTAATAATAATGTGAGTAAATAAAAATGTAAAAATTTTCGTTGCAGACACATAACAAAAAAGGTGCGGGATACTTTGTTTATGATTACAGTGCTGAGGCTCTGGACTGCCCGCCATAATATAATAATAAACAAACCCACACCAAGACATATATAAACCGCCGACACTGGTGCGGGGTACATATAACTTGGATGTGGGCGCTTTTGCTTATTATCCATTATGGCAGAATTTTCCAGATTTTCATTGTACAAGTATGAGATGAAAACAAAAACAAAGTAAATGAAAAT
>CAJMAO010000029.1 GCA_905211345.1 uncultured Prevotella sp. | reverse complement strand
CTTTTAGCTTGTAAAAGGTGGCCTTTTGCGTTGCGATTTGCGGCCTTTTGGAAGGCAAAAGACCGTCTTTTACATTTTAACATCTTTTTGTCGGCTTTTCGGTTCCGCACGGTTGTCAAACGCTTGTGGTACCGAAAAAAATCAGTATATTTGCAAACTTGATTACAATCTGAGCGGCCGCGAAAGCCGGCCGCAGGACAAAAACAAGACTATACAGATGCACAAGGCAGGATTTGTGAATATTGTGGGCAACCCGAACGTGGGCAAGTCGACGCTGATGAACCAGCTGGTGGGCGAGCGCATAAGCATTGCCACGTTCAAGGCGCAGACCACGCGCCACAGGATTATGGGCATTGTCAATACCGACGACATGCAGATAGTGTTCTCTGACACGCCCGGCGTGCTCAAGCCGAACTATAAGCTGCAGGAGTCGATGCTTGCTTTCTCGGAGTCGGCGTTGAGGGATGCCGACGTGCTTCTCTATGTTACCGACGTGGTTGAGAACCCCGAGAAGAACATGGACTTCTTGGAGAAGGTGAGAAAGATGACCATCCCGGTGCTGTTGCTCATCAACAAGATTGACGAGAGCGACCAGAAGACCCTCGGTGACTTAGTGGAGCGGTGGCACTCGCTGCTGCCCGATGCCGAGATATTGCCCATTTCGGCCAAAAACAAGTTCGGCACGGACATTCTCCTGAAGCGTATCAAGGAGCTGTTGCCCGATTCTCCGCCTTATTTCGACAAGGACCAGCTGACCGACAAGCCCGCCCGCTTTTTCGTAAGCGAGATAATCAGGGAGAAAATCCTCCTGTATTACGATAAGGAAATACCTTATTCTGTAGAGGTAAGCGTGCAGTCGTTTAAGGAAGACGAGCGCCACATACACATCAACGCGGTAATCTACGTAGAGCGCGACTCTCAGAAAGGCATCATCATCGGCCATCAAGGCGTGGCTCTCAAGAAGATGAACACCGAGGCGCGCAAGGCTCTCGAGCGCTTTTTCGGCAAGCCGATATATCTTGAAACGTTCGTCAAGGTTGACAAGGACTGGCGCAGCTCCAAGCGCGAGCTTGACAACTTCGGGTACAACCCGGAATGAATCTAAGTGAAAAGTTAAAAGTGAAGAGTGAAAAATCCGTTTGCTCTTGATGTTTAATAATTAAGTGAAGGTTATGTGATTTGCGGATGAATGGAAGATTACGGTATCTGATTCTTCACTCTTCGTTCCTCACTCTTCACAAAAACCGTAAGTTTATGGCAAATTTAGTAGCGATAGTAGGCCGTCCCAACGTGGGCAAGTCTACGCTTTTCAACCGCCTTACCAAGTCGCGTCAGGCCATCGTCAGCGATGTGGCCGGTACCACGCGCGACCGCCAATACGGCAAGTGCGACTGGAACGGGCGCGAATTTTCAGTCGTCGACACCGGCGGATGGGTGGTAAAGTCTGACGACATATTCGAGGAGGAAATACGCAAGCAGGTAATCGTGGCCACCGAGGAGGCCGACCTCGTGCTGTTCGTGGTCGACGTAGGGTCGGGAGTCACCGATCTTGACGAGGACGTGGCGGCTATACTCCGCCGCACCAAGCTGCCCGTGCTGCTCGTTGTGAACAAGGTTGATAATAACAGCCAGCAGTATGACGCGGCCGAGTTCTACAAGCTCGGGCTTGGTGATCCTTACTGCATAAGCAGCATGAGCGGCAGCGGCACAGGCGACTTGCTTGACATCGTGGTGTCGAAACTCAAGGGGGAAAGCGGCGAACTGCTTGAAGACGGCATACCGCGATTCGCCGTCGTAGGCCGTCCCAACGCAGGCAAGAGCAGCATTATCAACGCCTTCATAGGCGAAGACCGCAACATAGTGACCGAGATTGCCGGTACGACGCGCGACAGCATTTACACACGTTACGACAAGTTCGGCTTCGACTTCTACCTTGTCGACACCGCCGGCATACGCCGCAAGAACAAGGTAACGGAAGACTTGGAGTTCTACAGCGTGATGCGTTCGATACGCGCGATAGAGAACAGCGACGTATGCATACTCATGATAGACGCCACAAGGGGCATCGAGGCGCAGGACATGAACATCTTCCAGCTTATCCAGAAGAATAACAAGAGCCTTGTTGTAGTCGTAAATAAGTGGGATTTGGTGGAAGAAAAGAACCAGAAGGTAATCGACACCTTCACCAATGCCATACGCAACCGCATGGCGCCGTTCACCGATTTTCCGATAGTATTCGCCTCGGCGCTGACCAAGCAGCGCATTTTTAAGGTGCTTGAGACGGCGAAGGAAGTTTACCTAAGCCGCAAGCTGAAGATAGGGACGACAAAGCTCAACGAGGTGATGCTGCCTTTGATAGAGGCTTACCCTCCACCATCGATAAAGGGAAAGTATATAAAAATCAAGTACTGTTCGCAGCTTCCTAACACGCAGATACCGTCTTTCGTGTTCTACGCCAACCTGCCGCAGTACGTCAAAGAGCCTTACAAACGCTTCCTAGAGAACAAAATCCGTGACAACTGGAAACTCACCGGTTCGCCGATTAATATCTTCATAAGGCAGAAATAACGGTTTTTGTAGTTAAAGTGGTTAAAAGCAGTTAGAGTGGTTAAAGACAAATGCTTTCTTAAATGAAAAGCTAAGACTAAAAAGAGAATAATCGTAGGCATTGACAGTCTCGCTTGATTATTCATTTTTCATTATTCATCTCTCATTTGAGAAAGTATTTGTCTTCAACTTCTTTAACTTCCTCAAACTTCTTTAACTCCTATAAATATACTTCCATGCGCAAACTAATCCTTTTTATATCAGCCTGTTTCGCCCTGTCGTTTTTCTCCTGTTCGGGTGAAAAGAAGCCTGACGACGCAGCCGCACGGGCGGCGAAAGAGTATTACGACTCGCTTTTCGCCAAGAACTACGCTTACTTCGTGCGCGGCATGTACCTGCCCGATACTATTCCTGCCGACTACCGCGAGCAGCTCGAAGCCAACGCCTCGATGTTCGTAGGGCGTATGCAGGACGAGCACCACGGCGTTCACGACGTAAGGATAATGCGTTTCGTCAACGACACGGTGGCTTCTCCCGACGGTAAGTCACACGTCCGCACGTCCGACGTATTCCTCGTCTTTTGTCTCGGCGACAGCCTTAACGAGGAGGTTGTCGTGCCTATGATTCATCATAAAGGCCGCTGGCTGATGAGGTAGGATGCCTTATCCTCTTTAAAAAAGGCGTATTAACGTAAGATTATGTCTTTCAGCAGGCCGTCCAGCCACGGCTCTTTCATCTTCTCGTTGAACGTGTCATATTTCTTTATTTTAACGGCATTGCTGTTTACCTTAACGGCATTGCTGTTTATCTTCATCCTGTTCAGCTTCAGGCGCAGCGTGTCTTGCGCTGTGGCATGGCTGTTTTTGCCTACCGTAATGCCGTGGCTTTTTACTGCGGTAGTGTCTTTCGGCGTGGTGTCAGGCAGTTTCTGTCTTGACGCTTGTTGTGCCCAAAGGCAGAGGCTGGCGGTTGCGGCAAGTGCCGTTGAGAGCATCTTTTTCATGTTTTTTTGCTTTTTGTTTGGCATTACAAAGATATATGAAAATGCCGTCTGTAGCAAACGTACAATGTGAAAGATGTTTACTTTGGAGACAAAAAATGATTATGTGTTTTGTAAAAGACCGTGTTTTGTCTTCTGATATGCTGTCTTTTGGCGTGCAAAAGACGGCCTTTCGCAACGTGAAAGACCGTCTTTCGCAAAACAAAAAGGGCGCGCCGTATTTCAGGCGTGCCCCCTTCGCTTATGAAAAAGAATTTGATTAGAGGTTCGGGTTGATTTCGTTCCACTTTGAAATCTCCGGCACGATGTTCAGCGTTACCAGCTCGTCGCGCATCTTGCAGAGGTGCTCGTAGCTTGCGTCAAGTTTTGCGTTCTCCTCTGCTGTGCCCTCGGGTACGGTGTAGTGTGCGCCCGTTGTGTCGAGAGTGGTGTTCATCGCCATCATGATGTGGTTGTACTTGTCGGTTGAAACGTAAGTTCCTACAGGATACTTGAACGCCTCGCCGCCCATCACGGCACGTATCATCTCAACTGACAGGTAAGCAGGGCTCTGGAAAGAAGAACGTCCGCGCAGCTCGATAATCTTCGCGCCGCCCTTTGTTACGTCGGTCTTCATCTGCTCCCACTCCTCGTTTGTGAACTCAGGAGTGCCGATAATCTCGGTCAGTGGCTTGCCGTCGATTGTGACGTGTGAGCCGAACACTGCCATCTGCTCGCCGTGGCCGCCATACGTTGCGCATCCCTTAACTTCGCTCTGCATTACGTTGAACTTCTTGGCCAGCGCACTCTGCAGGCGTGTAGAGTCAAGGGCGGCGAGGGTGGTAACCTGTGAAGGCTTCAAGCCTGAGTACAGAAGGGTTACCAAACCTGTTAAGTCGGCCGGGTTGAAGATTATTACCACGTGCTTAACATCGGGGCAATATTCCTTTATGTTCTTGCCAAGACCCTCTGCGATTTCGCAGTTTCCCTTCAAAAGATCTTCACGGGTCATGCCTGCCTTACGGGGAGCGCCGCCTGAAGATATGATGTATTTTGCGTTGGTGAACGCTTCCTTGGCATCTGTCGTGGCGGTGATTTTCACGTCGCCGAAGCCGCTTTGGCGCATTTCCTCAGCCACGCCTTCGGGTGAGAACACGTCATAGAGGCAGATGTCGTTGGTCAGACGCATCGTGAGGGCTGTCTGAACCATGTTAGAACCAATCATTCCGGCTGCGCCGACGATTGTAAGTTTTTCATTAGTTAAAAATTCCATAATAACCTATTGTTTTTAAAATGTAAGACATTCCGTTATTAACATACGAGTGACGGGTTTACAAGCATACGGGTGAAGTTTTCCTGTAGTTGTGGATATTGCCTCATAAGCAAACCGTATTGTCTGTTATTGCTTGTCCATTCGTCGCTGAATGCACTGCAAAGTTAGCGAAAAAAGCCGAATGTGCAGTATTTATTCTCCTTTTAGTTTGTTATTAAAATTAAAAAGACATATCTTTGTAATGTCTGTCTTACAGAACCTACCGTAAGACCGCATGACCTTATAACCGTACAACCTTATGAACGATATGAACAGAACAATCTGTAAACGAATTGAAGACTTGCGCGAAGTGATGCGTAGTGAAGGCATTGACGCTTTCATATTTCCAAGCACCGATCCCCATAACGGCGAGTATGTGCCGGAACATTGGGAAGGGCGCAAGTGGATCAGCGGCTTTAACGGCTCGGCCGGAACGGCCGTAGTAACCATGGCCGAAGCCGCATTATGGACCGACTCGCGATATTTCCTCGCCGCCGAAGAACAGTTGCGCGGCACGGAATTTACGCTTATGAAGGAGAAAGTCGACGGCACGCCTACAATCATAAAGTGGCTTGGAATGAAACTTTCCGCCGTGGCAAGCCCCGTGGTAGGTATCGACGGAACGGTCAATTCAGCCGCTTTCGTAGAAGCTCTGATAGCCGGGCTGCGTGCCGAGGGCGGCATCACCGTGCGCACAAACCTCGACCCGCTGGCCCGGATATGGGCTGACAGGCCGCCGGTGCCGCTTGACAAAGCTGTGATACACCCGTTGGAATACGCCGGCGAGCCGTGCCGCAGCAAGCTGGAGCGCATACGCCGCGCGCTGAAAGAGCGTCACGCCTGTGGTATGTTGGCCGCCGCGCTCGACGACATAGCGTGGACTCTCAACCTGCGCGGCAGCGACGTGCACTGCAACCCTGTGTTCGTGTCTTACCTTCTGATAGAGCCTGAAAAGGCTACTCTGTTCATTGATAAAGCCAAGCTGACGCCGGAGGTCGAGGCTTACCTCAAGGCCGAGGGCGTAATGACTGCCGGTTACGCCGACGCGGGCAAGGCGCTCGCCGCGTATAAGGAGTATAACATACTGATGGACGACAACGAGATAAACTATACATTATTTAATATGCCACGTTGCCGGAAGGTCGTAGCCACGTCGCCCATACCTGCCATGAAAGCCGTAAAGAATGAAGTAGAGACGCAAGGCTTCCGCCGTGCCATGACGCGCGACGGCGTGGCGATGGTTAAATTCTTGCGCTGGTTGCGCCCGGCTGTGGAAGCCGGAGGGCAGACGGAACTCAGCGTAAGCGCGAAGCTGGAGCGGCTGCGCGCCGGGCAAGGGCTGTACCGTGGCCTGTCGTTCGACACTATCGCCGCGTATCAAGAGCATGGGGCTATAGTTCACTACGAACCTACGCCCGAAACCGACGCCGCCCTGCGACCCGAAGGTTTCTTGCTGCTCGACTCCGGGGCGCAATACCTCGACGGAACTACCGACATAACGCGCACCATAGCCCTCGGCCCTGTGACCGACGAGCAGCGCTTAGTATATACTCTTGTGCTCAAAGGCCATATACAGCTCGAGCTATTGAAGTTTCCCCGCGGCGCGTCGGGCACGCAACTGGATGCCCTCGCGCGCAAGGACTTATGGCGTTACGGTCTTAATTACCTGCACGGCACGGGCCATGGCGTAGGCTCTTACCTCAACGTTCACGAAGGCCCCCACCAGATACGCATGGAATACAAGCCCGCGCCGATAATAGAGGGCATGACCGTAACCGACGAGCCCGGAGTGTATTTGCCTTCGCTTTTCGGCGTGCGCATCGAAAACACCCTGCTCACTCTGCCTTACAAGGAAACGCAGTTCGGCCGCTTCCTCCAGTTCGAGCCGCTCACGCTCTGCCCGATAGACACCGCCCCGATAATCCGTGAGATGCTTACCGCTGAGGAAACCGACTGGCTCAACGCCTATCACAAGACCGTTTACGACAGTCTTTCGCCCTATCTCGACGGCGAAGACCGCGCTTGGCTGGCCGAGGCCTGCGCCCCAATTTAGCGTCGCCAACCGTCCGTTCCACACCTGATTATCACGCCTCTGTAACTCCCTGATAATCAGAAGCCTTCTAAAAGGTCGTCTTTTGCACTGCAAAAGACGACCTTTTACGTTCCAATATGCGGCAAATCGCCACGCCGTTTGGCGTAAGTGGTGTCATTGTTCGTTGAATTTCGCCTTTCAAGATAAATAAAAACTATAGAAGATGATATAATATCGGAAAATTTCCCTATATTTGTACACGGATAGAGGCAACTCATTCCAAACATTCTAAAAATAAGAGGCGTTATGTCTTCTTCTTGTGTGTGAAAAGCGTCGGAAACTTATTCACAATGGAAACAAGAGACGATGTAATGGTCTCCACACGTATGCGTGGGGCTGTTATCTCCACATCTGTTTCCAAAGGTATTTCCGACCACCTTCACACTAAGACGTGGCATACAGTCCCACGCTTCGTAGTTTAACAGGCTTTATTAGGGACGGAAGCCGCAAAGCTATTACTATGAGTACATATTTATTTGAAAGAATTGCAAAGTTCAAGGTCTTGAATTTTGTCATTGCGCTTATGGCGATATTCCATTTCGCGCCTGTTTACGCACAAAAATCCTCACTGAAGACTTACAAGAACCCCAGTGCTAAGGCTATGAGGTTGCATGGCGACGTTTCTTGCATGAAAATTTATTACAATCATTGGAGTACTAAATTTGGCGAAAGGGTGGACGATGAGCCAACTCTTAAACAAGTTTTATATTTCGATAGCGAACATCGACTGGTATGTCTTGAAGAAATGGGGGATTTCGTCACTAAAGCTAAGTATGAGGCAGGCGACCGCATTCCTGTTAAGATTTATGTTTATGAGTATGAATCTGATGCCAACGGAAACCTGAAAACGATTGACTGTTACGAAAGTACTGGAACATTTGTGAATTATTTTTTGCAATGGAGAATGAGGTTAGTAAAAGAGAATGGAGTTATCGTGGCAAATAAATATAATGGTTCTGGTTACGAATTGAAACAGATTAAACCATATAATGCAACAATTCAGGGAATATTGTCTGTCCATCTTAATATTGATAGCGACGACTATGTTTTCGCCTTTGAAATGGAATCAGAACGATTAATGAGTACTTTTGCCGACGAAAAAAATAAATCGAAAGTAAGAGCCACTTATTATTACAAATACAACAATAATAACCAATTAGTGAAATTGTCGGGTACTGCCGATGCAGGAGGTTTATTAAATGCCTATTTCAACTATGATGACAAGGGTAATTTGGCTGTTATCGACATCCATTCGAGCACACTAACAGGTACAGGCAATAAGTGGACTTTTGAATATACATACGGTGATTTTGAGGAGTCTGCCAAACATTCTATGGCTTACAGGGAGGAAGAAAAGCGGAAAAAAGAAGAGCGTGAGCGTGCCATCAAGGATTCAATAAAGGTGGCTAAGGCGGAGGAAAGGGAATATCAACGCATGAGGCGCGACTCCTTAGCCAAGGTTCGGGAAAAAGAAGCAGAGATGCAGCGCATCATGAGAGACTCCATACAGAAGGCTAAACAACAGGAATATATGGAGCAACAAAAGAAAGCAGAAAAGAAGGCGAAAAAAGAAAGAATAAAGAGAAAGGTAGGGAATATCTTTAAGTCAATATTAGGCGATTGCCGTAAAGAGGAGTTTGATGTGGAAGATTACCTCAACAAGGAAGTAACCTGTTCAGAACAAATATACCTCAAGGACGGTCGGGAGTTTTTCTGTTCCGAATATTTTAAATCGTCGGGCGGCGTTGTTATTTTTGACACTGATTATGGCGATATGCAACTTTTGGGCTTAGGTTGATAAGTAAAATGTTTAATAGAAAACTTTTATAGTCGCTTTAATTTGGTTTTTCTATGAATACAAACGATAGATTGCATCAGGTGTATGCGTCAAAATGGAAAACCTTGTGCCAAAAACTGGACGAGGTTGACCTGCGCGGATATGATTACAGTCCGTTGCTGTTAAGCGTAACAAATCCCGACGACTTCGATACGGCAGACATCAAGGTGATGCTCTTTGGACAGGATATGTCGTATGGTGACTGGTATATATACGACCGCCACACGCAACCTTTGGAGGAGTGCATGAGGGCAATCAGGACTTTTGACAATACCGTCGGGGCGGTTGATTTGAACGGCAGGAAACAAAGAAAGAGTATAGGCGGTGGTATGAATAAATTTATTGACATGTTTAATGCCCGCTTTCCAGACAAGAAAATCCGTTATGTGTGGAACGATGTAGTCAAATTGGGGCGAAATGTGACAAAAGGAAACCCGCACAAAAATCTTTTGGCGGAGATTGAACGTGACTATTTCAATGTGGTGAAAGAAGAAATAAATGCCATAAAACCCCATGTGATGGTTTTTCTTACCGGACCGAACTCGTTTTGGGAACGCAGGTTGCAGCAATGCTTAGGCATTGACGCCTCTTGTTATCAACCTTTGCCCGGATGGAGCGGCAACGTGCGCCAGTTGGCTTTGTTGGATTTGCATAAAGAAGAGTATCCTTCGGTTCAATATGCTTTCAGGACTTACCATCCCTGCGCGCGTGAAGCGAGAATTTATGTAAAACATTCAGACCTTTACCAAGCAATAGCAAATCATCTGCAGTGCTTTTAACCCTAATCTGTCATTAGACTTATAGGTTTGTATATTGGCGTATTCTCATACACTTTGCCTTAACGAACGTTGGGGCTTAAATATGGGCTTGGATAAAAATGAATTTGATATGCAGCAACATTTTACAAGATATGTTGCTGCATTCTTTGTAGGTACCGGATAAAAATTTATCTTTGCATAAAGAAAATCCCATTTATGACAAAGCAAGAAATATCTGAATATATACGAATCCGATACCCTCGTGAAAATGAAGGATGTGATTGGAAGGAATATAAAAACCTCAAAAACAGCCTTTGCGGACACAACGGTGATGATATTGTGTCGTATGTGTCTGCCATCTCAAATATGAACGGAGGTGCTGTTGTCATTGGAATAGAAGATAAAACTTTTAAAGTTGTTGGCATTCAGGATTTTGGGAGCTATACAATAGAATCGGCAAAAGCGACTATTGTTGGGAAATGTAGGCATCTACCGTCTGAAGATTTGAATATAGATGAGCTTAAAGCAGATGACACAGGCGAAATAGTATGGGTCGTGACAATCCCTAAACATAAACCTCGGCTTCCAGTTTATGCCCATAACAAGGCTTGGCAACGTATTGGCGACTCGCTGGTAGAGATGACGGAAGACAGGTTGCAGGCCATCTTGTCTGAACTTGTCATAACCGACGATTGGAGTGTGGCCGTTGTTGAGAGTGCAACGATAGATGACCTTGAACCGGAGGCAATAGAGAAAGCACGTAAGGAATATGTTAAAAGAAATCCGTTCCGAAAAGCGGAAATATCAGCTTGGAGCGACGCGAAATTCTTGGATAAGGCAAAAATAACGGTTAATGGTAAAATTACACGTGCTGCTTTAGTCTTGTTGGGTAAAGAGGAAAGCGAACATCTGCTCAGTCCATACGTGGCTTGCATACGTTGGTCGTTACGTGGGGTTGGATCTGCGCAAAATAAGGATTATGAGATTTTACCTATGCCGTTATTGTTAAGCGTTGACAAACTTTATAACAAAGTGCGTAATGTCAAGTACAGGCTTGTCCGTCCTGATTCTTTGTTCCCCGATGAAATGTTGCGATATGATATGTTCAATATTCGTGAGCCGCTTAATAACGCAATAGCGCACCAGGATTATACGAAATGTGCAAGGATTGAAGTTGTAGAATATGAGGATGACCATATCATATTCCAAAACTATGGGACATTTTTGCCTGAAAGTGTTGAAAACGTTGTAACAAAAGACTGTCCTGAATCTGTGTATCGTAACCGTTTCCTGGTAGAGGCAATGCGCAACTTGAATATGATTGAAACAGAAGGCGGTGGCATAAAAAAGATGTTTGTTAATCAGCGTGTAAGGTTTTTCCCTATGCCTGAATATGATTTTGACGATGGAAAAGTGCGCGTGAACATTATAGGAAAGGTAATAGATGAAAACTTTGCACGTATACTTACGGATAATCCGGAATTGCGTCTTGATGACATAATGCTGCTTGATAAGGTGCAGAAAAATAAGCCCATAACAGAAGAACAGGCAGTTTATTTAAGAAAACACAAATTTATTGAGGGGCGTAAGCCTAATTTTTACTTAGCTCATAAAGTCGTGTCAAGAACTAAAGATTCGGGTTTAAAGGGACAATATATTAAGAATCGAAGTTTTGACGATGAATATTTTATGAAGTTAATCTTGGAGTATTTAGATAAATTCGGCAAGGCTTCACGGAAAGACATCAATGGCTTATTGACAGGTAAGCTCTCGGACGTCTTAGATGACAATCAAAAGAGAAATAAGGTGGATTACCTGTTGAAGAAGCTAAAAGTACGCGGACTTGTGAAATTTAATAGTGAAAAAATGTGGATGTTGATTAGTTGATTCCGCAGAAATTCCGCAGAAATTCTGCGGAATTTCCGTGAAAATTCCGTGCTTCTAAGATGTAAATCGTTGATATATAGACTTTTGTAGGCGTTAAAAGATGCGTTTGCCCGAAAATTTAATTTTGAGTTTGTGCTGAATTTACAAAATGCGATTTTTGAATAATAATACAAACTTGTTGTCAGTGTCTTTTTATCATCTTGCAAATCGGGATTTGCGTTATGATGGTAATCGGGCAACAATGTGTGCCTTTGCATTGGGATGTGCACGGATGCGTGGACGAATACGGCAGTGCTTATTATGTTTTGTTGCTTCCGTTTGTGAGCACTTGCGTGTATTTGTTGATGACATTCTTTGAAAAACATCCGAATTATTGCAACTGGCCGCGTAAATTCCATGATGAGCAAGTGGGAAATATGCTGCTTGGTCGTTTGGTAGGCAAACTGAAATTGCTGACAATGCTTTTCCTTACTTTTATTGTTTACAAGGTGTATATTGGCGGTGATTTCAGTTATATCGTGGCATCGTTGTTCCTTGTTGCCGCATTTATCGTCGTTTGTGTTTATGGTAAGAAATTAAGCAAGGCGTGATATTGGGGTTGAAAGATTATTGAAAAATAAATGGAGTTTGTTTGGTTCGCAAAAAAAACTTATCTTTGCGAAACCAAACAAAAAGAATACACAACCTATGCGTAAGTCTGCTTGCATTAAGATATTTTGTGTTTCGGCAGCTATCATCGTGCCGTTGACGGTAGGTCTGTTTGGGCTAAAATGTGTCCGCATTGCGGTAAATCCATAACCATAAAGACAGTGAAAGATGAATAACAAGTTATCCGCCATATTGCAGGAATGTGACACGCTTAAAGCGCGTCTTTCCGAAATGCGCCCCTTGCCAGCTGATGCGCTTAAAAAGATTGAGGACGCATTAGCCATTGAGTACACTTACGAAAGCAACCGCATCGAGGGCAACACCCTCACTTTGCAGGAAACGGAGCTTGTTGTTAATGAGGGCGTGACAATATCGGGCAAATCCATGCGCGAACACTTGGAAGCCATAAACCATGCCGAGGCGATAGACTACATTAAGGACTTTGCAAAAAGTGGCATCGAGATAAGCGAGCGCACAATCAAGGAAATACACGCGCTTGTACTTCACGGCATCAACCGTGAGAATGCAGGGCGTTACCGTTCCGTTCCCGTGATGATTTCAGGAAGCCGTCACACGCCGCCGCAACCGTACCTGATTGGAAAGCAAATGGAAGATTTCATATTGCACTTTCGTGAATTGGAAGTGCAAAAGGCTCATCCTGTACTGATAGCTGCCTATCTTCACGATGAGTTGGTACGCATTCATCCGTTCATTGACGGTAACGGGCGCACGTCACGCCTTTTGATGAATTTGCACTTGTTGCGCAACGGTTACACTATCGTAAACCTCAAAGGAGGCAATGAAGACAAGATAAGCTATTACAAGGCGTTGGAAACCTCACACGTGGATGATGACCCTAAAGAATTTCAAAAGCTCGTAGCGGAAGCGGAAAAGGCATCTTTGGAGCGGTATTTATCCATTCTTGGGGCTGATGATGATTATGTTAAGAAATAAAACTTTGAACTTTTGAGAAAGATTTTCATTTTCTGTGTGTGCGTTTCCATGCTGTGCGGATGCAGCGACAAAGGGAGCCGCGAACGGCAAAGACAAGCCGTTGCAGACAGTATCGCAAAAGCCGAACAACAAAGGCTTGAAATGCAGGAACGAGCGAGAGCCGACTCTTTGTCGATCATCGCTTGGGGTGATTTGCGGTTCGGAATGTCTAAGGGTGAGGCTTTGCAAACAGTTTCTTTGAAGAAAGGAACTGTCAACGGCAACACAATTTCAATGGATTGCGATACACGTTTTGCATTGGAGCAAGCATTTGGACTGAAAGAGTTTCGGCAATTCGATGTAACCTTTGAGGAAAACGGGCTTTCATTTGTAACAATCAAATCATCTAAGGTTTCGGCATCGCGCATTGACGATTTGGTGAACGATTGCAAGATATTAGCCGATAACTTCGCAAAGAAAATGGGCGAGCCTGTAATGTCGAACGATGAGAAAATAAACGTGTTTTCTTTCAACGAGGGCAAAATGTTTGATTTTGCGTGTTTCAGTATAGGCGACAAATACGTTTTCATTAAATTAGGTGAAACGTGTTCAGGAAGCGAATATTTTTATGAGGTTAACATCGGTAACTCGCATAACCCAATGAAAAAGCACGAACCGACACCAGAAGAAAAGGCTCAAAGGCAAAAGGAAGATGAGGAACGGCAACGGATTATTGATAATTCGTTTTAAGCGTAAAATGTATTCACTTTTTTTGTGGATATTCCCCAAAAAACAAGGTGTGACATAAAGATTACGATAATGTGTAAAAATAAATGGAGTTTGTTTGGTTTCGCAAGAAAAACTTATCTTTGCGAAACCAAACAAAAAGAATACACAACCTATGCGTAAGTCTGCTTGCATTAAGATATTTTGTGTTTCGGCTGCTATCATCGTGCCGTTGACGGTAGGTCTGCTGATGGAAGGCGACTACCGCCACGGCTTCGTGATGATATTCCTTTTGATTATGGCTTCAGGCGGGTTGCTGAAAGCCGTGAAGTAAGTCTGACGCTTCCGCTTAACCGTTGTCAGGGCGTTGGGCCTCACGGCTTATGCGTCAGTCTGCCGTCAGTCTTTCTTTTCAGCCTGTTGCTTCAGCAGGTCGCGTATTTCGGTGAGAAGTTTCTCCTCCTTCGTCGGCTCTGCCGGTTTAGCCTGTTCGGAGTCTTTCTTAGCGTCCTCGTTCTTCTTGTGAGTTTGTTTATAGCCCTGAGCATCATGAACACGCAAATGGCGATAATCATGAAGTCGAACAACGTCTGGATGAAGTTGCCGTAGTTTATCGTTGCGGGTGCCAATTTCTCTATTCCCATGTCGATTTCGGGCAGAGTCACTTTCAGGTCGGTGAAGTTGACACCTCCGATGAGCCATCCTATAGGCGGCATGATGAGGTCGTTGACAATCGACGATACAATCTTTCCGAACGCGCCGCCGATGATTACGCCGACGGCCATGTCGACAGCGTTGCCCTTTACGGCGAACTGTTTGAACTCATTGATTAATTTTCCCGTGTTGATAATGTTTTGGTTTGTGAGTAATGCATGGTGCAAAGGTAAAAATATTTTTACAAAAAGCCTTTCGGTGGCCGTCGCTTTTTGCGCTTTCCGTAAAATATTGCGTAGTGGAAAATAAAAAACTTGCTAATATTTTGTAAATCGAAAAATAAGCCGTAACTTTGCAGCCGCTATTAAAAGTATCGGTAATAAAAATAAGTTTAACATATAAAAATACAAAGACAAAAAATGATTATTGTACCAGTTAAAGATGGCGAGAACATCGAAAGAGCGTTGAAGAAATTTAAGAGGAAATTCGAGAAGACAGGCGTAGTTAAGGAGCTTCGTGCCCGTCAGCAGTACGAAAAGCCGTCCGTATTGAAACGCCTCAAGATGCAGCGCGCCATTTACGTACAGAAACTCAGAGCCGCCGAAGAATAAAAATATTATCGAAAATTTGGTAGTTCGGTTTTAATTTCGTAAATTCGTTGCCGAATAACATTCATTGGCAACGGCTTTATGACGGTAAGAGAGTTTTTGGACTACCTGAAATACGAGCGGAATTATTCCGTGAGGACGGTGGATGAGTACGGTGATGACTTGCGTGAGTTTGAGTCGTTCTTTACTTCGCTGGACGCGCGGCTTACATGGGAGACAATAGACTCTGACATCATCCGTGATTGGATGGAGAGTATGATGGATAAAGGAAACACTGCGACTACCGTCGGCAGACGGCTGAGTGCGGTGCGTTCCTTTTTTCGTTTTGCCCTGTCGCGTGGGATGATCGCCGTCGACCCCGCCCACCGTGTTAGTTGCCCTAAGAAAGACAGGCCGTTGCCCCAGTTCGTTAGGGAACGCGACGTTGAAGCCCTGCTTGACGAGGCAATGTGGAACATGGACGATTTTAAGGAAGTACGCGCGCGTACTATAATATTGACTTTATATGAGACGGGCTTGCGCATATCAGAACTTCTCGGTCTTGACGATGTCGATGTGGATTTGCAGGCTTGCCAGTTGAAGGTTACCGGCAAGGGTGACAAGCAGCGCATAATACCGTTCGGGCGGGAGTTGCGCGGCGCGCTAGAGCATTATATGGGCGTGCGCGATGCTAGCGTGGCAAGGCGTTCGCCTGCGTTCTTTTTGTCAGACAAGGGCCTGAGGACTACTTACGACCAAGCCCGGCGCGAAGTCAGGAAGCGCCTGTCGCTGGTGTGCCAGCTCAAGAAACGCAGCCCCCACGTGTTGCGCCACACGTTCGCTACCGCCATGCTGAACAACGGGGCGGGGCTGGAAAGCGTTAAGAAACTGTTGGGGCACAGCAGGCTCACAACGACGGAGATATACACCCATACCACATTTGAACAACTTAAGAAAATCTATGATTCAGCCCATCCGAGGGCTTAAACCTTTAATTAACCTTTTAAAAACAAGGAGGTAACTATGGAAATTAGAATTCAGTCGGTCAATTTTGACGCAACAGAACAGCTGAAAGCATTTATCGAGAAGAAAGTATCCAAGTTGGAAAAGTCATACGAGGACATTAAGACGGTCGAGGTAAGCCTCAAGGTTGTTAAGCCGGCAACGGCTCTTAATAAGGAAACGAGCATGACCGTTACCGTTCCCGGTTCACGATTGTTCGTAGAGAAAGTGTGTGACACTTTTGAGGAAGGCGTCGACCTTTGTGTGGACTCGATGAAGGTGCAACTTGTGAAATACAAGGAAAAACTGCGGAATAATTAAAAAAAATCGCCAAAAGTTTTGGCGGTAAGAAAATAATGCCTATCTTTGCAGCCGTTTTAGGACACGTCCTTACGAACAAGCGCCTGACGGCTGCTTTGCTTGCCTCTTTAGCTCAGTTGGCCAGAGCACGTGATTTGTAATCTCGGGGTCGT
>CAJMAO010000028.1 GCA_905211345.1 uncultured Prevotella sp. | reverse complement strand
AGGGGAAAGAGTGAGAAGGTGGGAAAGATGAAAACACAAAACTTATACATATAGTTAACATTTATTATATTTCTAACATTTAAAAATTAAAGACTATGGTTAAATTAAACAAGTACGCATTCGTGGGCGCGATGCTGCTCACTGGTGCTGTCGGCTTCACCGCCTGCTCGTCTGACGACTTGGCGGAAGGGCCGAATCCCAACCCGACGTTCGACGGCGAGGCTGTAAAGACACAGTTTGCCATCAACATCCCGGCCGCTTCCGCAGGCTCGCGCCTCAGCCAAACTGTTGTGCAGGGACAAGATCCCGTGCAATTCCGCGGAATGAGCAACATCCGTCTCGTGCCGTTCCTCATTGCCAATACGACCGGCAATGATGCTCCGCTGACCGGCAGGACTCAAGTAACAGAGAACGCAATCCTGCTGGCCGATCTCACTAATAGTGATTTGACAGGCAAGGCAAGCTACAAGATCTACAACGACATCAACCTGAAGATAGGCACTAGCGCCTTCCTGTTCTACGGCGAGGCCACTCCTCAAACCGGCGACAACGTGAACGGCGCGCTCGTGCCGAGCTACACTACTGGCGGCTGGGTAGGCACTACGCTCGACCAGATACATTTCGACTTGAAGCAGATATATGACGCGTCGAAAGAAGCTACCCGCACAACGTCAGAGCAAGACATGCTGAAGATTCTTAACGCCATTGCCAACGCCGAAGGTTGGGCTACGCAGGCTGAAGACACGCAGCTGAAAGACCTTTACGACGCATTCGTAAGTCTCAAGGCCGGTTCTTCAAACAGCATCCTCGCCACGGTGCAGGCTCTTTACAACAACCTCAACGATGAAAAGAGTGAAATTACTGGCGATGTAAAGACTGCTATCAACACCGCAATCACCACTTACTTCAATGCACAAGGCACAGCTCCCGAAGCTACGCTGACGTTCAAAGATGGTTATTCCAAATACAACGACAATGGCTATCCCACCAACATCGGCCTGCCCGACGGCTCAGTGCAGCTCAGCTACACCGAGCCTACGACAGAGCCTGATGCTGACGGGGCGTTTACTTATGTTACGAATGTGGATTACGACACTGATGACAACAACACAATGAACGTTGCCGCCCTCAATGACTACGTTTATCCCGCTTCGCTTTACTATTGGACAAACACGGCCTGCCGTGTGTCTGACGAATCGGAGGTTAATGATTACGATACAAATAAAGACAACGAGTGGTCAACGCTATTGAGCTCTGTTTACGGCAACACCAACGGCTCTGTTTCCGCAAGCACACGCAGCGTGGGTCTGGTAAACCAGATTAACTACGCAGTGGCGCGCTTTGACCTGAACGTCCAGTTTGTAGGAGGCGAGCTGCTTGACAATGGCAAGGATTGGCCTACAGCCGGCCAAGGTGTGGCTAATAGCATCACCGTGCCTGCTGACGGTATGACGATGACCGGCGTGCTCGTTGGCGGACAGAAGAACGTAGGTTGGGACTTCGCACAGGCTACGACACAAACCAAGGAGCAGACCATCTATGACAGCTATCTCGGCGACAACGGCACGGGCTTAGGCGTTAAGGCCAACACTCCGGTTACGGCTTATACTTTGGCTTTGCAGACAAAAGAGAAAGAAACTAATCCTGAGGTTGCCAACTTCGCCCTTGAGTTCGTGAACAACACGGGCGAGGATTTCGTAGGCCATGACGGCATTGTGCCCGCAGGCGGCAAGTTCTATCTCGTAGGCCAGCTGACAACTAACCCGACAGAAGGTGGCAATAATAAAGCCAATGACTATATCTTCGAGCAGGATCACACGACCGTTGCCAATGTTACTATCAGCAGCCTGAAGTCGGCTTACAACTGCATTCCCGACTTGCGCACCCCGGGCCTCGAGCTTGGCCTCAGCGTAAATCTCGAATGGGAGAGCGGCTTGGTTAACGACGTAACAATCGAATAGGAGACCCACCCCAGCCCTCCCCAAGGGAGGGAGCTTGGAATGCCTGTTCCGTTATGGCATCCGCCGGAACGGGAACGGCAATGAACCACGATACGTAGCCTTTCAACGGCTGAAAGGCCACGTATTGCAACTTACTGGGTGGCCGGCTTTCGTAGGCCTGCCACTCACTCACGGCACACCGGCGGATAACCGTTAATCTTCAGTCAAGGAGCCGAAGTGAAAGGGGAAAAGTAAAAAGGTAAAACGGTAAAAAAGTAAAACCTCATAACCGTAATTTTTTTTGCATTTGAATGATGTAATATTTATAACATAGATATGAAAAAGACTAAACGATATGGTCTCAAAAGCATATTAGGCTCCATCCCGTTGGGAGGGTTGGGGTTGGTGGTTCTGCTTACCTCTTGCATCGACGAAGACTTGTCGCGCTGCGGCGTAAACTATGACATGGAGTATGTTGTGGTGCAAGACATGCGCGGGTCGCTCCATGACGAGATGGCGCAGGAGTTTACCACCGAAGCGGAGCGTGCCGTAGGCGTGCGCCTCGAGGCGGAGCTTGGCGCGGTATGCTCGGACATTGCCCACGACCTCGACCTGTCGTTCTACGACAATCACCGGCAGGCGTGGCACCAGAACGTAATCGTTGACGCCAGTACGGCCAGTCTGACGGTGTACATGCAGCGCGCCGACTACCGTCATCTAGGCGTGGCCAACATAGCCGAAGAACCAGTGGCGACGCTTACCGGCGCAGGTTCTGACACGGGCATGACCATCGGCTGCGCCGCGGCCGACACCGTTGACAGCCAGCGGTCGGCGTTGTTTACGTCGCGTCTCGACATGACGGGTAATGCCATGACTTACCGCTCATATCTTTACATGGTGAACAGCACGGCGGCGCTGATAATCAACCGCCAAGGCCATGAGCCACAGGACATCAAGGCTTATGTTGTAGACATGGCCGAGAGTTTCGCCGTAAGCGACAGCCTGTATTCGTTCGCCGCGTCGCGCGACGACAGCCACGTGGTGCGCACGCGCCGCTTCACCGAGGGTGGTTACGACTGCCTGTATGCCGTGATGCTGCCCTCGCGCGAGGGAACACCCGACGCCGACAAGGGTCTGTGGCGTATAAACGTATATGTAACCATGCCCGACGGCAAGACTACCGAGAGCGTACTGGCCGTGAACGCGCCGCTGCGCGCCGGTAAGGCGCGGCTGATAAAGGCGCGGCTTAACGACGACGGCAGCCTTGATGTAGACGAACCTGAGGTTGGCGTCAGCGTGACATTGGACTGGAAGCCCGGCGGCAGCCACGACGTGGAAATATAAGCCCCCTACCGACTCCCCCGAGGGGGAGGGAAAGGTGAAAAGGTTAAAAAGTGAAAAGGTGGGAATTTGTTACTCCCAGTCCTTTAAAAAACAAAACTCTATGAAGATACTATCCATATTGTCTAAGCTAATGAAGCCCCTCCCTTGGGGAGGGGGATGGGGTGGGTTTTTCTTGCTCGCCCTAGCGTCCTGTTCGGGTGGCGACGACGATGCGCCGCGGTTGGTTTTAGGCGAAAAGCATACAGTGAGCCTTTTTCTCAGCGTGCCTGCCGTGCCCGGCGACGGTTCGCGCATAGGCGACCCCGGCGAGGCCGTGGGCGAAGGCGAGGACTGGGACAAAATGGCGATAATGATTGTCTATGCCGACGGTCAGACAGTTCCCGATCCTGTCGACGTAAGATATCTTTCTATTGAAGATTTTACATCCCTGCCTGATGCTGGCAACGGCTACAAGTGCTATTCGCTCGACGTGTATGAGGGCGACATATATATATACGGTGTGACGTATACGGAGAAATGCGGACAACATGTATATACAGGTTATTCACGGTCGCTTGAAGATGCCATAAACGCTTGTGCGACAAAGGATGACGTAGAGGCCCTGACCATATCAAACGAGTATGCCGAAGGTGAGGACAATTATGTCGGCAAATTCTTGAGCGTGGCCTCTGGCTTTTACACTGAAGACGGTACTAAGCCCGCGGCGTTTGACGTCAAGGCCGTGACTGAATGGAATCCCGATGACATGCCTCGTCTGATATTATTGCGCCTCGCTGCGAAGATAGACATACAGTGGGACGCGGCCGATGCTTACGACCGGTCGTATACCAATGTAAAAGTGAACAGTTTAACCTATTACTATAATAAAGACGCGTCAGGCTCTGACGGTATAATAGAGAACACACGCGGTTTGCTTTTTCCAATATCGGGAAACAAGGTGGAAAAAGCCGACTCGAAGAAAACTTTTTATAACACGACCGAGATAAGCAAACGCAACGGGCGTGTTTACCATTACGCTTTCCCAAATGGAATGAGTCCAGAGTTGTTTTTCAATGTGACTGGCGTAAATGATGGTGAGACCAAACAAATAGACTGCCGTTATGAGTTTTCGGAAAAGCTGCATCGTGCAACTTGGTACAAACTGAATGTTACAATAAGAGGCGTGACCAAAAATATTGAGGAAAAGATTGAATTCCAAGGCCCCGACGATTACGGCTACCCTGAGTATGAATGACATTGTATCAGGCTTATTCGTCTAACAAAAGAGGATGATTATGATGAAAACTTTGCGAACCTTATATACCATTATGCTGCTTGCGCTGATGCCGACATTGGCCGCGCAGGCTACGAGATATTACGTGAAGGCCGACGGTACTGGTACGGCCGCAGGCACGTCATGGGATGATGCCATGACCCTGCAAACCGCCTTGGACAACGCCAAGGCGGGCGATGAGATATGGATGATGGGCTATGAGGCGATAAGCAAAGACAATGTATATAGAACGCCCGGTGTGGACGGATTCACGCTGAAGTCAGGCGTGCGGCTTTACGGCGGCTTCAGCGGCACGGAGCAGACCATTGACGACCGCGAGATAATAGACGGTAAGGCTTACCGCATGAAATACCGTACAGTGCTTACGGGCGACATAGGCCGTAATGACACTGTGGACGCCACAAACCTTATCTTCCCGGCCAATACGACGCGCACAGACAACGCTACTCACGTGTTGACACTCAACATGACCCCGACCGAGGCGAGCGGCAACAAGAACACGCAGTCCACCATAGTTGACGGACTTACCATAGCCCGCGGCCATGCTGACGACAACAGCGGATATGGCGGCGGCATCTTTATAACCGGCGACAACTCAGACGGTGGCGTTTACATCATCCGCCGCTGTTTCTTCATCGAAAACTATGCCGTGCGTGGCGGCGCGCTTTACGTCAGCCCGACAGTCGGCAACCCGAATAACAACGAATGTCTGATAGACCGTTGCGGCTTCTTCAACAACGCCGCAGGCGACCGCGCCGAAAGCGAAAACCGCGGCGGCGCGATATGGTTTGAAGGCGAGGCGGCAGGCACGGTGGTCAACACCGCCGTATTTAACAACGAGAACGGCGGCATGCGTATAGGCAGCACTGCGGCGAAGGTTGTCAACTCGACGATAGTGCGCAACACAGGCACAGGCGTGGATGCCAACGTTAGCAGCAACGTAGTGTATAACACCGTGATATGGGGCAACTCAAGGCTTACATCGTCAGCCGGTTACGGTATATTCAACCATTGCGCTTATCCCGAAGCCGACCCCGGTTCGGCTGATACGCAGGGCAACATCCACCTTGCCGAGCGTAACAACGACGAGGGCGGCCCTCATTTTGACTCGCCGTCGATACGCACGGGCTTCGATCGTGACTATGACATAATCGCCACACCTTACCCACTGTGGACATGGGTGCCTCTAGACCATTCCGGGCTTATAGACAAAGGTGCCGACGAAAATTACGACTTGGAGACTTTCGGTAACTTCGACCTTGACGGCAATCCGCGCCGGCGCGGCACGATAGACATCGGCGCGTTTGAGTTCCAACCCGTCAGCACTTCACGCATACGCTACGTAAGACAAGGTTACACGGGCGACGGCTCGTCGTGGGAAAAC
Source organism: uncultured Prevotella sp. (assembly GCA_905211345.1). GTDB lineage: Bacteria > Bacteroidota > Bacteroidia > Bacteroidales > Bacteroidaceae > Prevotella. Next base: position 10,568 of record CAJMAO010000028.1, on the reverse strand, counting down.
GCCTCGGGCGACCTTCAGCGCATGATTGACGAACTGGCCGAGAACGGCGACGGACAGCCCGGCGAAGTGTGGGTGGCCGCAGGCAGGTATGAGCCGCAGGCGCAGCTCATTACCGGTACCAGTTATTCGGCCTCGTTCCGTATGCGCAACGGAGTGAGCGTCTACGGCGGCTTCAGTGCCGACAGTCCCGAGGACAGCAAGGCTCTCCGTGGGAAAGGCGACATGCCGTGGAACTTCACCAATGAAACCCAGCTTGTGGCCGCTTATTACGACCACGAGAATTTTAAGCTCAGTGGCGACAAGTGGACACTTACGAGCGATTCGCGTCACGTTGTATGGTTTGCTCCGCTCGGTGAAGACGACCCCGGTTTCACCATTCCTACGTATCTCGACGGCGTGACAGTACGCGGAGGCTATGCCCAGGGAGACACCGGCCTAGAGCAGTTTAAGACCGATCGGGGCGCGGGTGTTTACATGGAAGGTGAAAACACATTCCTTACCAACTGCATTGTTAAGGAAAATTACGCCGTAGGCAACGGCGGCGGCGTTTACGTAAAGTATGGCCGCGTGCAGACTTCGCTCATTTACAATAACAACTCCGATGCCAACGGCGGCGCGGTGTATGTTGACGACCAAGGGCTTGTGCACCGCTCCATGCTCACCAACAACTCGGCGCGTAACGGCGCTGGCGCATATCTCGACAATGCTGATGATGCAACGCCCGAATACCTGATACTTTCAACCTGCGTCGTGTCAAACAACACCACAACGGGCAACGCCGCCGTTTATTGCAACCGTGGCGGAGTGTTGCTGCAGAACACCGTGGTAAACAATAACTGTGTAACAGGAACCGACCTTACCGACCCTAACGCCTCGCAGACAGGCGGCGTATACGTCAACGAATACGGCCTTGTGGCGAATTCCGTCATCTGGAATAACCACATGGGCGCGTCGTCGTCTACCAACATACCGATGTACGCCAAGAACCCTACGGCGGAGACGGTGCGCTTCCTTTACAACGCAATATCAGGCGTTAACAACTCCATTTGGAACAATACCCGTCAGGAACAGACCTTGTCGCTCGTCGACAAGAATGCAGGGCAAGATGAGGTTTCAACCAGCATAGGCCCGAGGTTCAACCCTGTTACAGGTTCGAATATGGAGAGTGATGACGACCTCGAAACAAAGGTAGGCGTGCAGTCGGGCTGGGATTTAGAGAATGGCACGGCTGTCAGCTATTACTGGGAGCCTGTGGCCGGCTCAAACCTATGGGCGCGGGGTATGCCCATCGGCCAGTTGCCACAGGAGGTGGTGCTCGCACCCGAAATAGACATCAAGGGCGGACTGTTCGCGCAGAAACCGGCAGTAGGCGCGTTTCATGTGGAGAGATCGAATATTGTGCCGAGCTTCGAGAGTAGTGGCCGTAATTATAAACTTGTGGTTTATATTGATGCAGACTGTACAGAACCCGACCATCACGGTACAACTTGGAAGGAGGCTTACCGCTCGCTTAATGACGCGATAGTTTTCTGTGCAGGCTTGTCATCAGGTAACGTTACTGGGGTGTATAACGGAACTCCGAATACAGTAATTCCGCTTGCAAATATTGATTCTTTAGAAATCCGTGTGCTTGAAGGCGACTTGTGGCCGCGTTACGCCTTTGTGAATGAAGACCCGAAGACGGCTACGCTCGACATATTGAAGATGCAGAGCGGCAAGCCGCTGAAGATTGTTGGCGGATATTACCGCACAACCGACAGCAACACTGCGGAGCGCGACCCGCTCAACCACCGTTCCGTGCTCAACGGCAACAGCGAGGGCGGCAGCATCAAGAACGGCCTTTACCACGTTGTCACCGTGGAGCAGGGCGCACAGGTGGAGCTTGACGGCTTCCACATCGTCAATGGCTACGCCGCCGGTACGGCTACGCGGCAGTACGGCGCAGGTCTGCTCGCCCATGCTGGTGCCAACGTAACCCTTACCGACTGTATCTTTGAGAACAACACGGCCGCCAATGGCGCGGCAATCCATGCTGCTGACGCGGAAAGCCTCACCATGCGCAACTGCGTGGTGAACAACAACACCAACACCGTCAACACAAATTCCGTCATCGTAAGCCCTTCAGCGTTTACCATGCAGCATGTAACGATAGTGAACAATGACGGTGCAGCCCCCGGCTACGCCGACGGACTTTATGCCACATCGTTCGCCGCAGGCAACACGCAAGGGTATAATTTGACTTTAAAAACGACAGGGGTTGATGGCGCGAAAAACTTCGCAAACCCGACAAACGGCATCGGAGCACCCGAGAACGTAGGCTATGACACCTACCTCGGCGGCTACTCCTCGTTCCGCCCGCTGACAAATGTAGACTCGCAGGCCGCTGACCTTATAATAAATAAGGTGACAGCCACAACCGGCTTGAAGACGGACATTATGGGCAACGACCGCAATCTTGGCGGCGTGCCCGATCTCGGAGCATACGAGGCCGACCTGCCGAAAGCGGGAAAGGTGATTTACGTTCGTTCGTATAATGAAGATTGGTCGGGAGACCGTGAAACAAAAGACGGTACTCCTAATATGGACGTGGAAACAGCCGGTGACGGTTCGTCATGGGCGACTGCTATAAACGGCAACGCTATTTGTGACGTAACGAAGGAATCAGATTTTTATGTAAAAAATAATGACGGTTCGTTGCAAAAGTCTTCTTTTGACAATTACGATTATGAAAGTGGAATTTATGCGTCTACTTCCAACAGCTATGGAGGTTTTTGGTCGGCATACGGCAATAGTACTGGCTACCCTAATCAAATTAAAAATAATAGGTATGAACAATATGTAAGCGGTCTCCAATACGCAGTAGAAAAAGCAGCGGTGGCCAATGCCAATCTTTCAGAAGGAGAAGATTCTGTTGTAGTTTGGGTTGGTGCCGGCATATATACTGATTATAAAGGTTTTGTCATTCGTGACGGTGTAAAGGTTTATGGTGGTTTTCCTAATGGGGGAACTCCGGGTGAAGACGACCGCTTGGCTTTGCTTTCCGGTTATATACCAAAGAGGAAACAGTATGCCAATATTGACGAAACCAAATATGAGACAATACTTCAGGTGCGTAAAGAAAATCCTGTAAGCTGGTCTAATTATAATAAAGGAGAGGCTGCAAGCTGGTTGCCAAACACAACGTCACGCCATCATGTCCTTTATCAGCCTGATGTATGTCTTCCTACATGGGGGCCTGAAAATAATAGTAGTAATTATGGAACAGGAGCCAATAGGTATCGTTATAATGAAGATAATAACTATGTTGAATATAAAAAAGGGGCGACGTGGGATGGTTTTACCGTTCGCCATGGTTATATAACAAAATATAAGGCAAACCGTGACGGAGGTGCTGGAATACGTGTATTTAGAGGCGTTACGCTTGAGAACATGGTTATAATAAACAACTATAATGACGGATCAAGTTATGACGAATCAAGGTCGCGAGGCGGTGGACTATATATGGATGGCTTGAATAGCGTAATTAGCAATAGTTTCATTGTTAATAATAAAGTCAATGGATCAGAGTCTTATGGCGGCGGTGCTTATATGATAGTCGGAACCGGCTTCAATATGGTTGTTGCTAATAATCATAGTCAATTTTGCGGTGGCGGTCTTTTCATTGAAAGTGCGACATTCTATAATAATACCGTAGCATACAATAGAACTTCTGGTGAATTGGATAACGGAAATGGAAGTGGAATTTTCCAATATGCGGATGCGGGCTCAGGCCGTCTTTCAAGTTTAGGTTTATATAATTGTATCTTTTACGGTAATGTTGGAGATAAAGGGACTAATTATCAGATAGCATCTTCTGCTCCTGAAACTTTTGACATTCCTTATAATAACTATGTTAGTGGAAACATCGGTTCAAATATTTTGAACAAATTTAAAACAGGAAACACAAATAACCAATTAGATGGCAATTCAGCTTTACCTAATCCTTTTGAGGAGCAGGGACAAGCCCAAGTGTCAAATAATTATCGTTTGGCTGTTAATAGTACTTGTTTGAATAATGGAACGGTTAATTTAGGTAAAGGTGTTGTCGTGCCTGCTACCGATGTCGATTTTACAAACCGAATAAAAGATTGTACAATCGATATAGGTGCTTATGAAAGTGATAACGAAGAAAATATTAAATATGAGGAACATTCGTCAAGCCAAGGAGGTATTGAATATGTTTATTATGTCACTCAAAACGGCGCAGGTATTCGTAGCGGAGGTTCTGTTGACGATGCCGCTTGTGCTGACAAATTGCAACAGGTTCTGACTGCCGCAGGAAAATTTGTTTCGGATAATAGTGAAAACAATATAGATGTAGTTGTTAAGGTTGCCGGTTACGATCAAAATGTAAATGACTTTGTTTATCATGCCAATACGTTGGCAAATACTTCTGACCCACAGAGCTATACTTATCTTATCCCAGACGGTGTAACGCTTGAGGGTGGTTACGATGAAGATTTCACAACGCGCAATGTAATGACATACCGCACGGTGTTAAGTGCGGTGGCGGTGCCTTCGCAGGGGTCTACGATAACGCAGGAAGTGAATGGCTACCACGCCGTAACGTTCGCCGATAGTTTGGAGAAAGGCGCAGTTGTCGACGGCGTTTGGCTTGTTGACGGTTCGGCCACGTCTATGGCCGGCGCGGGCAATGCCAACACTATGGGCGGTGGCGCGATAGTACCAAAGGGAGCGCATGTTAGAAACTGCGTCGTAATGGATTGTGCGGCAGTAAACGGCGGAGGTCTTTACCTTATGCCGGGTGGTACGGTCAGCGGCACGGTGGTTATGAACAACACAGCCGACAAGGGGGGCGGCATCTACGCTGACAACGGCGGCACAGATAGCGGCAATGCGGCCAACCGCGCGCACATACTGTCGTGCACAGTCGGTGGCAACACTGCCGATGACGGCGGCGGACTCTATCTTGAGGACGGTGCGGCAATGTCGGTAAACTCCGTTATCTGGGGCAATGACGCTCCGCAGGGCAAGAACGTCAGCGGCGTTACCGGCGAGCAGTTCCCTGACGACAAGCTGGCCGCAGCATACGGCATTACGGCCATCGTAAACGGCAAGCCTGAGAATAAGACGAGTTTCTATCCATTCAACGACTGCTTTGTTGAAAGTCAGGAGATGCCGTCAGACTTTGAAAACTCGTCGATGCAGAGTGAGTATGAAATGTATTTTGACGAACTTTATATGCTCAAGGAACTTTCGCCGCTGATAAAGCACGGTATGAACAGCGATTATTTTGACAAGTTCGTCGCAGCGTTCGATATCGCCGGGCATGACATGCAAGGCCGTGTGCGCAATGATGAAAATCTTACTTATATCAAGCGCATTGACGCGGGCGCGTTCGCTTATCCCAGAGACATATTGCCTGACGATCCGTTTAAGCGCATCTTCGTTTCTCAGACCACCAACGTTAAACTTGCCGCCGGTGAGGATATGCTCTATTATCTCGGCCGTTCGTTCTACACGTCGTTCTCTACGCTTGAAGACGCTTTGTCCTATATCCGTAAGATGAGAAGTACAGGGAAAGCTGATGCCGGCACCGAGTTTGAGATTCTCATAGCCGGAGGCACTTATAAGCCTACCGAGATGCGTGAAACAAAGATAGAAAATCTTGACCACGACCAGCGGCTCTATTCGTTCGTGATACCTCAGAATGTAAGCATATACGGCGGATTTGTCGGTAATGAGGAAATATCTACGGAAGGTGTGAACTCTATACCTCTTGACGGTGGTGGAAGCCAGTCGGTTACTCCTGATGAACCTATTGCTGATGTTATTGGCCGTCGTCACTACTCCGACTTCAACGGCAACGGCATAGTGGAACCATGGGAACTGGAGCAGCAGACTATCTTGTCGGGAGCAATCAATGCTTCGTCAACTGCGCAGAACGCTTACCATGTGCTTTTCTCTAATAAAGAAGGCGGTTCTGAGCATGGCGTACTGCTCGACGGACTGACTATTATGGACGGCGAGACGTGGAACAGAATGACGACCGCCGACCAGCATGACGAGGCAGGCCGAGGCGGCGGACTTTATTCTGACGGTGTGCCTTACACGCTAAGCCGCTGCCGTTTCCAAAACAACTTTGCCGTGCGCGGCGGTGCGGTGTATGTGCGTGACGCACGGCTCAACATCGTAGGTTCTATCTTCGCAGGCAATGGCACGGTTGACGATGCTGCTACCGGGTCAGAATATCAGCCGGCGCGCGGTGGTGCCATATTCATGGCTTCGAGCATAAATGACTCGTCAACGTCGCTTTACGCCGCCAATTCGCTCTTTGTGAATAATGGTACGGACGAGACGTTGGAAGGCGGAGCCATAGCGACAAATTATGCTGACGGTCAAGCCGCTGATTATGCTGCCATGCTTGATATTATAAACTGTACGTTCGCCAAGAACAAGGCGAAATACAATGGCGTTATATATAATGATAACGGCAGAAGCCAGATTACCAACACGTTGATGTGGGGCAATGAGGGCGAGCCGACTGATTTTTCAGGTCATGTTCCCGTAAGCCATTCAGCCAGCGACGTGGACTATTTCAAAGCGTTCGGAGACAATAATGCATACAGCAACATTCGGCTTGACACAGGGAATACCGGCACTAACGGACCGCGCTTTGCCAATCCTTCTACAGTTGCAGGCGTCGACGGCAACGACGCTACAAACCTGTGGAATCCGTCGGCAATATCCGTCGTTACCGACAAGGGCGACGGCATCATACCATTAAACGGTAATGCTACCGGAGGTTACACTGATTGGTTTAATAAAGACGAAAACACTTGGCTTAAAGTTAAAGGTTATGAAGACCTTTATATGCAGAATGATTACGACCGATATTCAGGTCCGTTGGACGAGGAAACCGGACAGACCGGCGACCGTCCGATAGACATAGGCTTTTATGAATATCAGTATTATTCAAGTTTCCAAACTTTACTGGCCATTTACGTTGCTACGGAAGAAAGCGGTGACGGTACTGGCCGTGACGGTTGGGAAAACGCCACATCCGACCTTCGTGGCGCAATCGTAGGAGCGTCGCATCCGCTTACCAATGACGGCCCGCGAACCATATACGTTAGAGACGGCGACTATTCGTGGGGTAAAATATCAGGAGGTTCGGCTTTTGTTTTGAATATGGCTAATGGTTCAGGTTTGAGTAAAAGCGATGAACTGACGATAAAAGGTTCGTGCACAGGCGTGGGAACAGGCGACAACGCGCAGCAGAACTACGCCAATCCAACCGTTATCCGTAACGACCAGAACGCAAATCAACAAACGGAACGCTTGATGCTCGTCACCACCAACGATAACAAGAAGGTGACGATAGACGGCTTCACGTTCATAAACAGTGAAGTTGGTAAAAACGGAATGGAGGCAAGCACCGGCAATGGTGGCAGCTTCACGTTGAAGAACAGCGCGTTCCGCGGCAACGGCGGCACAGGACTGAATATTTCAAGCAACAGCGGCGAGGTGCTTATATACAACACACTGTTTGCCGATGGCGGTACCGGATTGACGGCAAAATCCGGCGCGGACAAGATAACGTTGGTTAATACTACGTTCGCCAACAACACGGCTGCTGACATGACGGGAACTCCGGCTGTTTACAACTCAGTTTCATGGAACAACGGAGAAGCCAACATGTCGGAGACTAACGCCAATGACAATAATAAGGTGTTCAAATTTGAGGACGGATATATTACCGTTACCGACGGGCAAGGGCAACAGTTACGGCAAACGCCGGAAGAAAACAACGGCGACATAAGCAACGGCCCGAACTTCGTAGACCCGTTAAACGACGACGTTGAGTTGTGCGACTATCACATACGCCCGAGCCTGACGCTGCTGAATAAAGGCGGCAACGGCAATTATTCAACTCATGTGACCGGCAGCTCTGACGGAATACCTGATACGGAGGTTGACCTCGGCAACAACTCCCGTCTCGTTGACGGCACGATTGACATTGGCGCATACGAGTATGAGGCTCCGCTGCAACCGATAGTATATGTGAAGGCAGGCGTGGTGAACCCGGAAGGACTTGACGGAAAGAGTTGGGAAAGTGCGTTGAACGACCTTCAGGGAGCTGTAGACCTTGCTGGAATATATGCGGCGACGAATGAGGGTGAGTGCGGTTATGTGTTTGTACACCGCAATGTGCGCCCGCTTGACAACGAGTCTCGTAATCTGCGCCTGACACTCGCTGATACAAAGGTATATGGCGGCATGTACGATGAGACGTCGCCAACGCAGATTTATGACAAAAACGGCAATCTTGTTACTGAAAACAAGGTGGAGACGATCAAGACGAAAGTAGGCGAACTGCTCGACCAGCGCGACGGACTGATAGAACGCACGAGTGCGTACCGCTCCGTGTTAGGCGATGTGGCGGTGAGCGGTGTAAGTTCGGTAGTCGATGGCTTCGAGGTGAACGGCAACGTAAATCTCGGTGAAGGCGGCTATTTGTCTACGTCGATAGTCAACGTTGGCGCAACGTTAAGCGGCAGGGGCGTGCTTTACAATTCGCTGGTTTACCGCGACGTGCCCGAAAGCATAAAGACGGTTAACGTTACAGCCACGGGTGCTGTGCCGACAACAAATGTCAACTTTAATAATAGAGGCGGTGTGACGGCTGACAATAAGTATGTAGACTATAACGAATGGAAATACCAGCTGAACGAGACATCGGCAGACATCGACCCGGAAAGTTCCGATAACGACGAGACCGGAAAGTGTGAAGAAATGGTAGGCCACGAGCGAGACATAGCCGGTAACAAGCGCATACGCGGCAAGGTTGACAACGGATGTTTCGAGACGTGGAACATCACGACAGGCATGACGGCCGACAATACGGTGGAGGATGATGATTATCCCCGTGCCCGCTCGGTGGTTTACGTGCGTGAGGGTGCCGAGCTGACCGTAAACAGGCAATACACCCAAGACGTGCCGTTCAACCCGGGCGTGCTGCTGCTTGAGCACCATGCGGGATTGCGCGTGACAGGCAACGGCGAGAACGATGGCGGCGAGGGCAACAACGTTGGTCTGTCATACGTCATTGTAGAGCGCGATGTTAAGGCCGGACACGAAGATATGGCTTACGCTCCGTTCCGTGCCGTAATAGAACATGACGGCGTGGCGTTGAAGCGTTATGACGGAGCAAAGCGTGCCGAATACGGTTATGAGCTTAAACAAGACGGCGGCGCATGGGTCGAGTTTGGCAACGGAGGCACGTACGACGGCAGCTTCGGTTTGTTGCTCGACAACACGGCTGAAGGCGCGAATGATGCCAAGGTGCGCTTCGTTGGAAAGGGCGAAAGCATGACCGATTACGTTTACCGTGAAGGCAACGGCATGAACACGCAGAAGCAGGTTGTCCTGACGAAATATAACTATTGGGACCCGTGGATTGACGACAACCTCGGTCCGGAAGGACACCGCAATCAGTTTACGGCAAAGGAAAACATGAGCTGGAATCTCTTTGGCTCGCCTTACCTCTGCGCCATGAACTATGCGGACATGGAGTACGGCAGGGTGATTTATGGCTTCCAAGATGATCAGTATAAAACCGTAAATACAGATATTACGGCATCGGGAAATGAAGGTGTAACAGGCCATATCCCGGCAGGCGACGCTGTGTTCACGCAGACTGCCACGCTGAAAACGCAGGAAACGTTCGCCGTGAAACCGCGCGAGGCAGAGAAGGACGGCGAGGCTTACGTCAGCATGTCGCCGGTGATGGTGACGGTGAGCCGTGCGGGCATGACACGCGCTGATGACGGCGGACTGCCTGACGTGCTGCAGCTGGGCGCGGTAGAGCCTGACAGGGCGCGCGCCGAGTTTGACTTGGGCGGCGACGGCGTGAAGTGGATGTCGGATGCTGACGTGGCGCAGATATATGCCGTGCAGGGCGGCAAGCGTTATTCGCTGCTTTCGGCGGTAAGCGTTGAGGGCAAGGTGGCCGTCGGCGTGAGCGTGCCCGAGGCAGGTATGTACACCATAGCCGTGCCCGACGACTGCGCGGCTGAGGGCTACGAGACTGTGACGCTGGAAGACGCTTGGGCGCACCGCACGGTGAACCTGCTCGACGGCGGTTACAACTTCACCACCAATGCGCCCGGCCGCATAGAGGGCCGCTTCACTATCAGCTTCAACCGCATGGCCGGCGACATTGGCAGCGGCATACGCGCTTACAGCATGTCGCCGGGCGTGGTGCGCGTTGAGGGCGTTGAGCCGGGCGACGACATCACGGTATATTCAGCCGACGGCATGATGGCGGCGCGGCGCATGGCCTCGTCTATGGTAGAAGATGTGCCGGCAAGCGTGACAGCCGTGGCAATAGTCAAGGTTGAGCGCGGCGGCAAAACCGTGGCGACGGTTAAATTAAGAGTTAAGAATTAAGAATGAATAATGAAAAATCCAATACCCAGAATTATTCATTATTCATTTTTCACTTTTCACTTTTAATTTTTCACTTTTAATTTTTAATTTTTAATTCCTCCCCCCCCCCCTCCCCC
>CAJMAO010000027.1 GCA_905211345.1 uncultured Prevotella sp. | reverse complement strand
ACCTTGTACAGCGTGAGGAGGACATGAGGGACGGAGGGAACAAGGTACAACATTATCTCTGTCTACGGCACCCATTGAACAATGTTTTTACGGGTAGGGACAACTTTGAAGATTGTGTGCAAGGATGTCGGTGCTTGTTTGCATTGTTTCTTGTAATGGTTTATAGCCTTGTCCTTGTCTGTGAACGAAACGATAAGTTCACCGTCGCGCCAGTATTCATACTTAACATCCTCATGTGCAGATAGCATAGACGCACCTTTCGTATTTGAATCAGTACATTCTACAAAATCATAGAAGCCACGCTTGCGCATATTCCAATCATCCCCATCGTCATACCGATAACCGCAAGTTTTAAGTTCCTTTCCGTCCTTGTCTCCATTTCAACATCGACCCGTCCAATTCGGGCGGCCAAATCAGAGCAAGTCCTCGAAATGGAATCGAACTGTTCTCGACGTGCACCAATTTCATCCTGCAAATCATCGCTCAGGTCAAGTATCATGTTGTTGTACTTGTACTGAACGGCGGTAGCTGAACCCATTTGCGGTTCACTTGGAGTTTCAAACTCCATGAACTCTGCGACCATCTTTACCCCCAATACGCGAACTGATAGCAAACTAAAAGGCAACCGACGACGACTATGCCCATTCCTGCGCGGGCTGCGATTATGCCCTCGTGCTGGCGTCTCCAACACGTGTTGCAATCAGTACTTGTCAAAGCGCAGTAAATCAACACTGTTCCGAACAGAATCAAGGCAATGCAGATTATCATTTCTCTCCCACCTTCGTCAACATGACCCCGTTCAGCGGTTCGGCCGTTCTCGGGCGCACCTTGGTTGTATAACCTGTTTCCTTTCCGTTCATGTACTCCACAATCTCAAACGCTTCCTCGCTGGCGTAAATCAGCAGACCGTCTCCGCCGCTTATCTGCTCGTCTATGAGCAGCTCCAATGGGCAGTACTTGTGGAGCATGTACACCTGCCCATCGCGGTACGAGTAGAATAGCTTGGTCATAACACATTCCTTTCAATCGGTTTGCCTGCAATAGAATAGTATCAAAAACCACTTGCCATGTCAACAAGAAAAGCAGCCCTTTTCGAGGGCTGCTTCCGTTTTGCTTCTCCTGCCCTTCTCATTTCTTGCCGAAGCGCTCAGAGGGCGGTGCGGCTACCCCAGCTTCTCGGCAATCGCCGCAAGCTGCTCCTTGACGGCCTTGATGTCTTCGGCATTGTCGGCCACCTTCTTGGCAATCCACTTGATATGATCGTGGTCGTTGAAGTTCATACCGCGACCCGTAGGGTCGTACGTGCCCGTTACCTGCTCGTAGATGGTGGCTAAAAGCTTGTCCTGATGCTCGGTCAGCATATCTTCCTCCTCGTTCTCGTAATCTCCGCCCAGGCCGCGCACCACCGCGCCGCAAAGGGCGTCCCAGCTCGTCGCGTGCCAGGCTTCCGCGTCCTGCTCGGTGTCCACGAAGCACACCTCGATGAGGATGGCGGGCATTTCCGTGTGATTCAAGACGTACAGCCCATCGGTGCTCTTCGCTCCCCTGTTCGGCAAGCCCAGAGCCGATGCAAGCTCGCGGCTCACCTCCCTCGCGCAAGTCTCGGCGATTGAATAGGGATAGTGCCAGACCTCGGTACCCGTTCCGCCGCCCGCATTGAAATGAACGGCAATGAACAGGTCTGCCCCGCTCGCGTTGGCTGTTCGGCACTCCTCGCGAAGCTCTGCGGAAACGTCGGATTCCTCGTTCGAGCAGTCGGTGACGTGCCAGCCCTGCGCATCGAAAGCGTCTATAAGCTGGGCTACGAAAGCGCGGTCGCACTCGTACTCGTCGAGGTATCCCGACGCTCCCCTCGCGATGGCGGAATGACCGCCCGCAATCGCAATGTGCATGTTATTCCTCCATCTTGTCTACGTGGTCGTCGAACTTCGTGGTGAGCGCGGTAATGGCAAGCGTCAGGTCTTTGAGCGTGTCGTTCATCTTCACGTAAAGCCATCCCATGAAGCAGCATGCCACGATTGGGAACCCCACGCTGCCGACAGCCGTAATCACCATATCGAATACAGCAGTGTCCATTGTCAACCTCCTTTCTAAAAACCAAGGTAGTCGAACACGTTGTTAAAGAACTCTCGCGTTTCAATCGTGTCGAAGAACACGCTTCCCTGCATGTACAGCTTTCGCACGCTCCGCAGCACCACGCTCGATTTCTCTATCATAAGCAGGTTAGGCTGCATGTCCGATTTTGTCAAGACGTAAACCAGCGCATCCTTCGGATACCTGCGTGAAACGTAGTACACGCCTTCCGTGTAGTCCACCCACACGCCAACCGTCCTGTTGTCGAATCGGAGCGCGAAATAGAACCTCGCTTCCTCCGACTTCTTGGCTATGAACTTGTCATTGTCATCATAGAACATGTTGCCAACTGCGTAATCGTAGTATGACGTTCCACGTATCATCTGGCCAAACCTAGTTTTGTCAACGTGCGCCCTAAATTTTTCGCTCTGCACAATCTCAACGCACATGTAACCCTTGTGCGCCATGAGAAAGCGTTTGCCCTTTCTCGGCTTCAATCTCCATCCGATGAAGTACGGGTTAGTCAGTGCGACGGCGTTAGCCATGAACATTACCTTGACCCTGTCCTGAAATCGGTCAACCGTGTTGTAGAAGTCTTGAAACTGCTTCAACTCGTTTTGCAAGTAGTGTAACGAACCCTTGTCAATTATGAACTCGTCAAATCCTATCATATCAACGTCGGGATAGGGTACAGACTTTTTGGTCAACGCGTTTGCCAACGTGATGAAGAAACATAGCACACGCCATTTCTCTGGCTTTTCATCACCTATTGCGACCTTTCTGATGTATCCTTTCATTCCCTCGACTTTGAACTCCCACGATGGAAAGCGGTCGACAATATCCTGAAAGAACTCCTGCTTGTCGTCGAACTCCGACTTGTACCTGCGCAGGTAGATGAACTGTTTGCCAGTCTTGATGAAATGCCTTATCCGCTTGTACTTGAAGTCATACGTCTTGCCTGTTCCGCGCCCGCCGACGACGAAGTTGAACATGGCGTTCCGCGTCATGATGTCGTGTGCATCGTAGTACATGCTCTCGCTCATAGGTACCGTCTCACCTCCCAGTAGTACATGCGCCGTGGGTAGCTCCTTGCATCCGTCGTGGTCTGGTCTGGCCCGTAGTCTGGTCCACCGTGCCCCCACAGCTCGTTGTTCCCCATATACAGCTCCACGTGGTCGAACGACGGGTTCCATCCGCGCCACATGATAAGAACCAGGTCGGCTGGCTCCATGTCCTCAATGGGAAGGTCGTCAGAAGAGTACCCGCTGGCTATCCTCTCCCCCTTGTCGGCCATGTCTCCCGTCCACGTCCCCACGTCTATTCCAGCAACCTGCTGGTACGCGAACCAAATCGTCGATGAGCAGTCGCCGTAACCGCTGCTAACGGGGTCGAGCCGTCCAGCGCCCTGTGAATACGCAAAATTGTCAAGCCACGAACGGTACAAATCGCATATCGCGTTCTGTGCTTCGCTTCCTGTTTCAGAACCGCCGCCTTCGTTGCCGCCGCCAATATCAGTTCCGTCAGCGTTGTATCCGTTTACCCAGACCTGTCCAGACGCGGGATAGAATATGACGCCGTTCTTGTACTCGCCCTTGCCGTAAAGGACAAGCGTGTCGCCGTTCTGAATGATATAGCCCAGCTTGCTCGCACCTGTTCCGATGCCTGACTCGTTGCCGCCTGGTGTGGTGTCAACGTCCCCGCTCTGACCGAAGTCGGGCGGCTCGCTCTCGCCGTCCCATTCCTGCAACCTCTGGTACACGGTGTTGTAGCGATTCCTGTACTGCCCAAGAACCCCGTGGTTCATGCAAACGCCGTATATCCTATCGAGGTCGGCGCTGCCGCCCGCAGTTGCAATAACCTGTCCAGCGCTTGCGGGCGATTGATGGTACATGCTCATCGCGAAAATCAACGGCTTAGGATAGGACTGGCTCATGCCCCAATTTTCAAGCGTTGTGATGTACCCCTCGAAATCGGCGATAGCCTGATTCTCCTGAATCACATGGTTTTCCTCGTCTTGGAAAACAGTTATGATGCTGTTTCCCTCGTCCCTGTTAAGGTACCTACTAGTCCACCATGTACTACCAGCATCATGGGATTCAATGTCTGAACGCAACGAGGATGCCAACTGTCCGTAAGCAGTTGGCATCTCGTTTTTGATGCGGTTGAGCAGCGCAGCAGCTCGTGTACCATACCACTGCATCATCCCTATCGTGATAGGGTCGTTGTAGTTCACCTCTGTCCAGTTCCAATCGGATTCAACCTCGCCGATGACGTACATCGCGTAGTAGCATATGGTTCTGGTTGCGGGCATGCTGCACCTCTTTCTAGCTTGTCTTCGTACTTGCGCCTATCCCGCGAGGTACGTCAAAACTCCCGTCGCACCCTCGGTCGTGGGTTCGCCTGTCTGCATGTTGATGTACACGTTACCCGTCGTGTCCACCTGAAGATAGCCAGGCCGTGGGATGCCAATCGTAGAGCTTTCCACCGCGCCAGTCGTCGTGATTGCTGGCGCGTACTGCGCCCCTACCGTGCCAATCTGCGTCTTCGCGTTGCCTGGCACGCTCACGCCCAAACAGGTCACCGTGACGACCCTGCCCCATGCTTTGACGTAGCACCCGCTCGAAAGCTCGCTCCCGATGCTGGCGGGAGCCGCGCCCCACTGTTCCGTGAGCGAGGAAACCTGCCCAGCTACCTGGCTCACCATCTGCGGCGATGCTGCAGTGCCAGTGGCTGCTGAGGCGTTGCCGCCGTCGGCGACCCTCACATGGCCGTACTCGGTCGCGGTTCCCTGGCCGTACAGCGTGGTGGACGACGCATGGTCTGTCGGCGCCTTCTGCGAAACGTTGGCGTTCAGTGCGGAGATGTCGGCCTTGTTCTTGCTCGCAACGCCCTCGACCGCGCTCACCCTTCCCGTAAGCGCCGTCACGTCGGCTTGCGCACCCGCGATGTCAGTCTCGTTGGCCTGCGCGAGCGAGAGCGCCCCGTCCGCCGTATTCTGCGCACCCGTAATCTGAGCACCGTGCGCCTCCACGGTGGATTCCAGCGCCGCGATGTCCTCCTTGTTCTTGCTCACCTGCGTCTGCATCGTGAGGACGTTCGCGTTCGCGTTGGTAACGTCGTCCGTCGTCTTTTTCATCTGCGCATCAACCTTGCCCATCGCGGCGTTGTATTGGTCGCGCAGGTTCGGCTTGTCCGCCGATGCGTACAAATCCAAATTATAGTTCGGTGTGTACTCTGTAGCCATTATACACTCTCCTCATCATACATGATTCCTTCTGGTACAAAACCGTCCCCTATAAGCTGACCGCTGTAAACTGCCAGCCCTCGGACGTTCAGCCCGCAGTCGGCAAGCTGGTCAACAGTCATGTCAAGCTGAGCAAGCTGGTCTACGGTGATTGCGTGCACCGTGACGTCGTTGAAGAAGTCACGCATTGCTTTAACATTGTCTGTGTACGTGCCCACCGTCACATTCCAGATAAGCGTACCAATCTGCAAGCTTGCAATCAAATCTCGAAAGTTTTTATCCAGCTTATCAATCTCTGAATTCGTGTACCCTTCAAGCTGTTCAGTTTGTGAAACCTGCTCTGCATGAATCTGATTCTTAAAATCATCAAACTCAACAGTTGTAACAAAATCGCTGTCAATGTTCGCAATCTTCCCAAACAGGCAAGCAATCTGCTGCTCTACGGAAAGCGATTCATCATACACAAGCGGCGTTGTAATCTGATTGCACGTTCGACCGCCACCAAGGAACGGATAATAGATTCCCATAAATCTCACCTCCCTAAAGAGCGTTCCAATAATCAGTGTATATACCCATGAAAAGTTCGTTCAAATCGCCAATCACCATCATGTCGATATTGAGGAACGTATCACGGAACTGCATGAGGGCTTGTGCTTTGGTGATACCCGATATGCCGCTCACGTGCGTTACGTAATCCTCTAGCGTCTTCGAACTCGCTTTCGTGGTATCGCTTGCTGCGCTGTCCGCGCTGCTGTCTTGCGTACTTGTGCCTTTAGCAGTGGTGCTGCTGTTGCTGTCGGTTAGGTTGGTAGCGTAATCCTCGTTTCCAGAAAGCTGCATCTGCGGAGTTGCGCTGACAACCGTTCTTGCCGTGCTGTCCGTGTCGTTTACTGTATCGCTCGTGGCTTTCGTGTTCGTATTCTCCGTGCGCGAATAATCCCTAGATTGGTCGGATGTTCCTGCGGTGCTTCCTTCGGTACGCATATCATAGTTGCTAAGTGGGTCGAAATCAAGCAAGGCACTCTTGTATAATTGATTGTAGAACGGCATAATCTCGTTCATCTTGCGATTGAGGAAACGCCTGAAAAGCGCAGGTGTTTCCTGACCAATCTCTCTGAAATAGAAATGCTCGACAATCTTAGCGTTCAGCGGTGTGCGGTAATTTTCGTCAAAAATAGGGTAGGTGTCAAGTCCCAAATCGAAACCGTTTTCAACAAGCGAACCAAGTTCAACCGTGAATATAGCCCCACGATGGTACGGGACACCGCACTCTCCATCTTCATACAAACTCATAGCCCTGCGCCCCCCTCCGATTGAATCTCGGGGTCAACCATAAGAAGCGTGTTCATATTGTCGGTAGAAATATCCTTGTTCATGTCGCACCAAACTTCAAGCCCATATTTACGGTTAATCTGCCTGCACGCTTCACGTCTGCAATTCAACCTGATAAGCCTGTTCGCTTCAATCTGCCCATTGTTGGCTTCAACTTCTGCGCTCTGCACTCGCTCTGCCTTGCTTATGTTAGTGTTCTCGATTCCAAAGTACGTCATTATCTCTGCCCAAACGGTCTGCTTGGCTTTGAGCAGCTCGGGCGTGATGAACGGTGCACCAGAATTGAGATACGTTATCTGCGATGGGTCGAACATCCCATCAGCGCCAACAATAATAGGCTCGTTGCCCACGTACTGTTTCATAAGGTTCTGAATAGTCAACCTCTGCGATTCAGGAACAACCGCAAAGATTGGCATTTTCTGGCTCATAAGGTTCACGTCCACGGTTCTGTCAATGTCTGCAAGGCGACGCGCGTATATGCGCATGGCGTTAATATCGGGGCGGCGCAAGTAATTGTTCCATATCGGAACACATTCCGTTGACTTCAAGCGGCGATGAAACCCGTTTGCGCCATACGCAATGTACGCCAACGGATTCTGGTACATGTTAATCTGCCCAGACGGCGCACCCATAGTGGAGAAATAAGCGTCGTACTCGTCATCCCAGAAAAACACGCTCATACCGCGATTGAAAAGCGTAAGCTCCAAGAATCGCTGGTCAATCTCCGCTGGCAAGCCCTCCCATCGGTATATCGCGCAAGCCATCTGCTCAAGCAGCTCGTAGTACATGCGGTACTGAAGATTGTTCATCTCGGCTGACTGCCACGTGTCGCGCTTCCCCTTGCGGTTCCTTCCCATCAGTAACGCACTCCCTTCACAGGCTCGTTGTCCGCTAAATCAACCTTGTACATCTTATCAGGGTCGCTCCAAACTGTCACGCCCTTCTCAAAAATTCCCCTGATAGTCTCTTTGAAAAGTTCGGGTACCTCGCTTGTGGACAAAGAAACGCTCTGCATCTTCCAGTACGTGAAGTTCTCCATGCACTTCAAGTCGGCGGGCGGGGTCAACCATCTGTTCACGTAATAGCCGTAACGAAGCCAGAAGTCCCCAATCTGCCGCATGAAGTTCGCTTTCAACCGTTTGAACTTCAAGCGCACTCCCATGTACCCCTTGCAGAAGTTGAACGCGTCGCCACCGTTCTGCCCAGAAGTGGACGGCTGCGTGAGCCGCGCATCCTGAACCTTCGCCTGTATACCTTGTATGGCAGTCTCATAATCCCCGTTCGCGGCGTACACTGCGTAATCGTAGTTCGTGTCCCTCATATAACCCTGCAAACCGATGTTGTTCTGCGTCGTTGCCGTCGCAGCACCGACCTGCGTTGCCGTCGTTCTGTTAATCCAGTCGGCGTTCAGCGCGGTGTTCGCACCTGCAAGGGCCATGTTGGCGACACCCGCCGCCGCACCTCCTGCGTTTCCAGACGCAGCGGCTCCCAAAGCACCCACCCCAGACGATGCCATGGACGTAGCCCCGCCCCACAGGTTCTTCTCCTGCGAAATGTTGCTCAAAGCCCAGTTCGCTTGGTTCGCGACCTGCTGGTTGGCCCATGCGTTCTGCATGTTCGCGCCGCTCTGGTTGAAAGAAAGCTGCGCGGCGGTCATCGCCTTTTGCTGCGACCAATCAGCCGACGAAAACTGATACGCCAGTCTGTTCCTGTTCGATGCCATGTAATATATGTACTGGTTGTTCACAAGCGAGAACTGCGGAAAATTGCTGAACTGAATCGCTATGTCCAGCCCCTCTTGGTTGTATTCGGAATGCGGGAACTCGTTACCGCTCGGAAGATAGTAGTCCGCCCGAACGCTCCCTCCTACGCCGTTAGCGGTGTTGTAATCAGACACATACGTGTATCCCCTGATGTCGGGCGGTGCAACGATAGTCTCCGTTAAAAGCGAGATACTGTCGTTCCCGTTATATGAGTTTATCTGCAAACACTCTGGTTTCAGAACAATCTCCCCGCCGTTGTACGCCGTCATCTCAATCACGCAATACGGTGCCGTGTACATTTTCAGCAGGTTACGGTAACGTGATGGAACATGGAACTTGTCAAGAACGTTCATCACCTGCAATGACGTGATGTTCTCTGAAGGATTATCAGGCATTCTCAACATCGATATGCCTGCAACGGTCGTCTCGGTCGCGTTCTGAACAAAGCGGGCAGGCACAACAGTGACCATGCTGATACACTGTGAAACCCAAGGTGCATCTTGCAACTTCCTCATCAATTCCAGAAAATTCTCGCTACTGCAAGCGTACACTGCCGACCCAGACGGCATACCATCGTTAATGGAGCCAGTAGCGGTTTTCAGTGCAGGATTGGACACGCTTCCAAAATCAACAGTCAAGTCTGCCGTGCACATAATGACGATGTACGGCGGTTCGTTGAGAAAATTGTCAATAACAAGGTCTGTAATCTCATATTCATCGCCGATGTTCAGACCCTCTGTATCCGTGAGATACTCGGAAAGATTGTATATGGTGCTGTTCTCATTGGCAATGCCGATATGCCCCTTATTGACGTAGCACATATTGAACTCAATGCGATTGTAGTACGTCATCCATACGTCAAGCTGTACATTCACCTGCGTCGTGTTTGGAGCAAGGTATTTTGCATCTGTAATGAAGTAATAGAAAACATCGGGCTGTCTGCCCTCTGTTGGAGATACGGGCTGCATAGAGTTCTTAACAACCATATAGTTGCAACGTGTAACCATATCAAATGGCGCGTTCACGCGAACAGGCTCACCATATCGCAGATATACAAGCCCGTTAAGCGTGAACGCATAACCATCGGATGTGCGGGATGCAAAATAAGCATCCCGCTCCTTGTCGGAATCAAAGCGCACAACATCGCGGTACGAAGAATCCCACGGCACGTTGCACATGAGAATGGTGGTGTTCGGTGTCCATACCGAATAATTAAACCTGTTCTCATATTCATAGATGTTCTCTGGCAACCCAGGGAAATCTTGTGCCATGACCTTCTCCTTACACCGTGTACGCCTTACCAATACCAACAATCAAATCCGTGTGCTGGTACACCTGCTCGCCCATCGCAACCGCAGGGTCGATGTAGGTGCTGGTCGCGGTGACGGTGACGTTCTCCGCAACCTCGTCCTGGTCAACGTGCAGCACGCCCTCTGCGTCAACGAAAGTCCCCGTTTTCAGGCGAACACCGCCGCCCGCGACACCAGTGTTGTTCGCGGTGATTGCGAACGTGCAGCCCTGAGGGACAGCATACCCCTCGGTCTCGGGAGCAACAGTACCCTGAACCGTGGCGATAAGGCGCGTCTTCGCACCTCGCTCTGCAAATGCAGGCTTCACCCCGTCAACCTCCGCATAATCGAGCGTAACACCAGTCGCTTTAATGGCGGGAACAGTTACACTGGTACCTGCTTCCGTAGTGAACATAACGGCATTAACGAATCGGGACACAGAGTAAATCCCGTGGTGGTGCAACCAATAGTTCCATGAAATCGCCTTCGGGTTGCGGATGCTCTCAAAGTCAATCAGCGTGTCCGCGCACATAAAGAAATCTCGGTCGCACAGAATGGCCTGGCACCCGTCAATGCCGAAATCGTCAATCTCGACAACGCGCATCTTGAAGTCAGCAGCCGAAGCGTTGAACGCGAACGCGATAACGTTCACGTCAAGCATCGCCACAAATTCGGGCGTGGCAAACAGAACAAGGTCATCGTTGTTCGTGAACGTGGGAACACCAGCGGCGTTGTACTGACCAGAAAGGAATCGCATCTTTCCAGCCATCGAGCGCACGGCTTCCGTGATTGCCATCGCGTCATCCTGCTTCTCCGAACGGGTGGTCGCTGCTGAAGCGTCGGGCACCTGCACCTTGTAGAATCCATCGATGCGCGCGTACTCGGCAAACAGGTTGCGCATGATAAGGTACTCGTCCCAATAATCAGACGTGTACGGAGTTTCCATGATGCGCCCAACAAGGTCTTGAAGTCCATAATCGGTAAGGAAAGCACGGCGCAAAAGCATGTCGTTAATAGTCAGCGGATAATAGTCCTGACGGTTGATGCTGTGAAAGTTGCTCATAACATCAGGGGGGCTGCACTTAAAGACATCCTCATGGCAAGAATTAGGGTCATATCGTTTAGCCTGAATCAGCGTTGTCGCGAGTTCCTCGATAGTCTCGCCGTACTGCATCATTCCGCGCTTAAACTGCGCAAGCGGATTAGTCCATACCTTGCTTTTGATAACAACATCGCCAATGCGGTTCACAAGCGCATCAATAAACTCGTTCATCATCGGTCGATATTCAAGCAGGTTGTTCACCGTGTTGGTAATGTCCCCCTGCGTTGCGGCAGGGATTCGCTGCTGATACGCGAACGAAGCATCAGTGCGAATAGCGTTCAAAATCTGCGCGTTCGTCGCGTTCAGCGTTTTAATCGTCTTAGTTGCCATTGTTTCCATCCTCCTTGTCATCAGTGAAAAGATTGTCGATGTGATACACGGTTCCATCATCGTCAACGTCCTCAACAACCGCGCCGTCACCGTCATTGTCCCCGCTGTTGTCGGCAGGTACCTGCATCAGCAGGTCGTAATTGCGGGCTTTAAGGGATTGAATCTCCGACTTCATCGCTTCCTCGTTAGCTGCGTACTCGCTCATTCGCGCTTCCGAGGAACTGCGGTACTCGTCAAAGCCCTCGCCCCGCTTCTGGACGTCCTTCAAGAACGTCTCTGCGGTGGCGTACTCGTCATCCTCCATGCGCTCACGAAGCCATGCAAGCAACTCCTCCAGGTTCATTGCCTCTCCTTTCAACAAAATAGCCCCCACCATCTGGTTGCGACCGTGGCGAGGGCTGACTGTGCCGGTGATATTGCCATTCCCGAAACGCCGCCGCTGCTAATGCGGCTCGCACTCGTGCGGGCGGTATCACCCGTAGCAATCCCGCATCGGTCATCGTCCAGACGGATTGGGTATCACCATAGCCAATATATGGCACTTCACAAGCACTGTCAAGCACTCGCGTTCATTTTCACCAAATCAATCGAATCTGAATAAGCGTTCAAAAACTGCGAAACCGCAACGCGAACAAGATAGGAAACGGGCAGATTCTCCCGCTCGCTTATTTCTTTAAGCTGCTCGTACATCGCTTCATCAATCCTAAAGCTACGCTCAATCATATGTTGCCTCCTATCGGGTGAGCGTGAACGTTATAGGCTCAAGCACTATGCCGCCCCTAACGTGCCTTGGCTTCAACTTCCCATGAAGTTGCAAGCCCCTTTTGAAACTGTCGAACGTAACCATGCGCTTCAATTCCTCTGGCATACCTGCGCACTTAACGTCATCGAACGGCTGAACGTCAACCATTCTGTATTCGCCATCAACCATCTTGCCAACCTGATAGATTCTTTCCATGTACGTTTTAGCCCTGATATATTTAGCCATGCTGAAATTGCTCTCGTGTTTCCAAGCACCAAGGTGTGTAGGATGAACTTCAATTCCCTGTACGGGTTCAGTACCCAAAACATGTATGCTATCAGTGTCCGCATACATGAACCTATCATACACGCTTTGTGCGGCGGTTATGGTCTTATGTCTTGCCCATGCAGTAATGAAGCAGCCCATAGGCGTGTAAACAGGGTCACGTGTCTCTTTGTCCCCCAATCTGTAACCCACACTTCCATCATCTTTTAGATATGGAATCTTAGGCGTAACGTCTGGATTGGTCGCGAACTTCCCGTAAAGCGAGTTCAGCATTAGCTTTGCAAGCTGTCTCAAACCGCCTGTGGTCGTCTCCTTTATGTGCATCCAATAATCAATGTACTCTTTGAACAGCCCCGTAGCCTGTTCAAACATGTAACCACCATTATAAGAGAAAACCGTAACATCATACTGCTGCATGAGTATTTCCAAATCAACGTTGGTCAAAGCCAAGTCAACGGTGCCCTCCGTGTCATGTATATACTCCGTCTCCGAATAAAACGGATTGTTCTTTATCTGCAATGTGGGGAGGTGGTTCGGCTTCAACTTGCAATGGCATGTGAGGAATTGGATATAAAGAGGATATTGGGGATTGTTCTTATAGCGCCCTTTGAAATAAATGGGATGCCCTATCGGCAGGGGGCGATGGTACATAACATCGGGGTACAGACTGTTCACATCATATACTGAACCACTGCCCTGCAATCTGTCCTCATGGTCTGCATCTGCCTGAAACTTTGGATTCGCATATGTATAGCCGCCCCTGTATGCCTTGCGTATCATCGCGTCCATTTCAACATGTATCTTAGGGAACCAATCATCCCACTTGGAGCCTATGATATCCATGTACGCGTTTAAGGCATCGCTCCCAATTGTCAGCCTATTAAGCCCCTTGCCGAACTGCTGATGCAATGCCTGTGCGACAATCTGAACATCGTTCCTGATATAGTCGCGCTCTTGCGGCGTTAGTTCGTGACCAATCGGGCGGTACTCTGTGTAATCAATCTCAAGTTTTGAAATGGGGAGGTCAAAAGCCTTCGCAATTTGAGATACCTTCATGGGGAGTTTTTTCAAGCTGTCTTTGAATGTGCAGGTAACAGCCTTCTTCTTACCCTTCTTCTCAAAGCATACTTGCATCTGATAGAACTTGCCCATGCTAGATATAAGCGTTTTGAACGTCTTTGTTTTTGCCTTCTCGCTGTACTCAAATCCGTTGGTAAGCAGGTAGTACAGAATAAACTCACAGTCAAAAGCAGCGTTATGGAAATAATATGTGCCACCATGCACCTTGCAGAAATCAAGAAATGTTGCAATGTTCGTGCCATATCTTAGTGCGTCGGGGTTATCAATCTCACAAACACACCACGCCCAAACGCGACAATCATTTACGTCTGTGGTCGTCTCGAAATCTGCTACGTAATCCATAGCTACCCACGTTTTTTGTTCTTACGCTTGCGTTTTCGTGTCGGCTTCTTGGGGTATTGATTCTGTACCTGCTGAATAGTTAGAACCATATGCTCTTTCTGCGCTTCATCATCCATAGCGTCAGCCTGTGCACCCATTACGTTATCCCTGTCGGTGTTTATGTAGCGGTAATAAAGGGGAACAAAGTTGGTAAAATTCTGCAATGCGAAAAGCTGCTCATTTGACAGCTTCTTAATCATGTCGGGGATTCGAGGGTCGTTAAACGTCGCGGCATGTTCCAAAAGGTTCTTGCGCAACTGCGTAATCCGCTTGCGTTGAAACGAGGGGGACAGTTCCCGTTTTAGAATCTTCTTACGCTGATTCAAATCATCAACGCTTCTTATCTGCTCAGGCAATAACTCGCGTTGATAGTCGATATTGCCAAATGGCAAGCCTTTCACGTGCGCCGCCGCGCTCCTTTGCCCTAACGTCATGTCCGCTGCACCGTATGCGGTCAAAAACGGATGTTGCGCGAACTTCTGCCAATATCTGTTGTGCTCCTTGTTCCATTGCCTCTCAATCCGCTTGTAGTCTCTATAAGCGGTGTACGGTATGGGGGTGCCGTCCCGCCCTGCAACAAACCTTGTAGAGCGCGATATGAACTTTTCCAAGTCCCGCGCGTAACTGTTCAATGCCCTTGTGTTCGATGGGTCAACATCGCGAAATAGGGCAATCCCACCCGTTCTTATGCCCTTGCTCTGCAATCTTCTAATCTTGCGCCGCGCCCTACGTTCAGCGTCTTTCACATGGGCGCGGGCGTTCTCGTTAGCCTTCGTCATCGGCTTCGCCTCCTTAACAGAAAGGGCGGGCATATGGCCCGCCCTCGCTTGCTGCTCTGCTATGAGGTGTTATTTGTGGCGCTGAAGCGTGGTGAACTTGTAGCCGTTTCGCCCCTGCTTCTTAACCACATCGAAAGCAATGGCAGGATTCCACGGCGGACAACCGACGATGGCGAAAAGGTTCTTCATCGAGGTTTCAACGCCCGTGCTTGTGCAGCCGTAGGCATCGCCCTTCGGAGTGATGAGCACAATACGGTTGCGCACGGTCTGCTCGCCTGTCGCGTTGTCCGTCATTTCCACTGGCTGGATAATGACGTTCTCAACCTCTACAACCTTCCCCACCATGTCATCAAGCGGCAGGGAATTAGATACTGCTTCGTAAATATCAAGCCTGTCCGCCTGTGTCTCCGCATGGATTGAACAGTACATGCCGCGCGAAAATTCGGGCGCGTCGTCAGTGATTGTCGAAAGTTCGTTGTTCTCCATTTTCGTTCCTTTCATTCAGGGGCGGCGTGCCTTACGCTACCCGTTTTAGCGTGTTAGTCCTCATCATCTTCCGAAGTATCGCAGAGCGTGCCGTACTTCTTGAAGTCGTCGAAAGTCATCTTATAAAGCTGCTCGTGCTCCACAACCTCAACGGCGGCAAAACTCGGCTCCTCCTTTCTGATAAGGGCTTGCGCGGTGCTTAACCCGCACTTCCTCCCTAGCTGATAGGCAACATTCACAGGCTGCCCGTCTTTGATGATGAAACCGTGAACCTCTGTAGTCGTAAACTTCTTTTGAATCGTGTTTCGTGCCATTTTCTCTGTCCTTTCTGTCGTGTACCTTAATGGCAACTCTTATACTACTCTGTATAGTGCGGCTTGTCAAGTATTAAAACCAACTTGCAAGCCGCTTCATGAAATGCACATTATTTAATCGAGGGACTCTAGCCATTCAGCGATTGCGCAATCATTCGAGCCAATGGACGCCCAATGTCAGTTCGCTCTCCAAAACCAACGCCGCGAACTCTGCAACGTCATCTTCCGTAAGTCCATAATCGCCCAAAATATCGATGGCGCTTTCGCGATTGCATGCTACCCTTCCATCGGGAAACGTAACCGTTTTAGCCCCCTGTTAATAGCGCTCAAGATGTTCCATGCCTGTAACTATACCGCTTGCGAACGCGTATTCGCATTCAGTGTCAGTTATTCCATTCAATGCAATCTCTCGAATAGTGTTCGCATCATAATCGCGCACAAAACTACAATAATCTTCTATGAAGGCATGAAGGTGCTTCCACGTCGTAACGCTATAATCATAGCGAGGAAGGAGATAAACGCGCATCTTGCAATACACGGCAACGCGGGACGCGTACGAAGTGAGAACGTACGCGTTTTCAAGATGGATGTTCTCACCGTTTTTAAGTTTGAGCGTGATAGAGTCGACAAAATCGACGGTTGCGGACATGCGACGCAGTTTCATTATTGTTCCTTTCTCTTAGCGGGCGACGTTTTCGCCGCCCGCATAACCGTAAATAGTTAGTGCTGCTTGAAATAACTCACGCCGAAAGCGATTTCAAACGCTGCAATCATGGTCGACCAACGCGAAACCATGCGTTTATATGTAGCGTCCTGCTTTCCCTCGTTACAATCAAGATAAATAGCGGCGCTCTTCTTTTCCCTACTTATGGCATCTTCTAGTTTAGCCATACAATAGGCTACTTCGACGTTCTCAATCATTGTTCTGCCCTTCCTACTATGTCCTTGCGCCTTTTCCCTTGGCGCACTTATAATATACGCCGTTATGTACCCACTTGCAATAGTTGTTTATGTACTTCATATTTTCTTCATATAGTATTATTTTCCACTTGCGCAAGATTAACAGTTGACAGTAGTACACGACTACGCTATAATAAAGGTACACCGAACGAAAGGAAATGAAATGACCACCACAGAACAAATTCACTCAGCTGTATATAACATCGCTAGCACGTTAGGCGACTTCTTCGCTACAGCGGTACAAATAATAGCCGCGCTTCTTGATGCAATAGCAAGCAACCCAACGTTAATAATAGTTTGTGGTATATGCGTTCTGTATTATATTCATTGCAAGTATAAATAGCGTCCCTCATGTCCTCCTCACGCTGTACAAGGTTAATAATAGTTTGTGGTATATGCGTTCTGTATTATATTCATTGCAAGTATAAA
>CAJMAO010000026.1 GCA_905211345.1 uncultured Prevotella sp. | reverse complement strand
ACTAAGACTGTTTGCACTGCACGATTCTACCATACACCTGAACTGCGGATGAACCACGTCTTGTCCAGACGTGTCACGCATACGAGTGCATGCCTCCTAAGAAATAGTTTACCCCGAAGTATGTCATTATGATGGTGAGGAAGGCTATCGCCATGAACGCATGGTAGCCGACAGGCCGGCGCAGGAACGGCAACGAAGCGTCGTGAGCGGCCACGGCGTACACCATGAGCGTGATGAGTCCCCACACTTCCTTAGCGTCCCAGCTCCAGTAGGTGCCCCACGAGACGTTGGCCCATATCGCCCCGACGAACACCCCGACACCGAGCAGCGCGAGGGCGGGGTGGAGCATCAGGCGCGACAGCAGCGCGAGGCTCTCGGTCTGGTCGGCTGTCGTGGGCGCGTTTTTCCGTCCCGCGAGGCGCAGCAGCAGGGCCGTGACGGCGCATACGAACGTAAGCGACAGCAGCGCGAACGACATCATGATGACCGATACGTGCAGACTGAGCAGCGGAGAGTCGAGCACCGGCATGACGTGGGTTATCCCGGGATCCATCTGGTTGATGTGGGACACCAGCAGGAAGAAGCCTGACATGAGCAGCCCCATGGGCAGGGCTATGCGGAAACGGCGTGCGGCCACAAGACCGAGCAGCATCACCGACCATGCCATAACCAGCATTGTCTCGTATCCGTTGCCCATAGGCACGCGCCCCGAGACAGCCCAGCGCAGGCCGAGGCATACCGTAAGGCTTGCCAGCGAAACGGCGTTGACGGTCAGGCCGACTATGCAGGCGGCCTTCGGCGTAATCCAAATCCTCGGCTTTTTATCGGTGTTAATGTTCCCTCTCACCATGAAGAATATGGCAAGGGCCATCAGCAGGACGCCTGCCGTAAGGTTGGTCATTGACAGTATCGTGGCGAACGGCACGGCGTTATACGCCCTTTCGGCTTTCACCTGAGTGTCGGTGGGCAGCGATGGGCCGGCGTTCGTCCGCTGGTGTTTAAGCATCTTGTCGAGTATCCGGTCGACGTTTTCCGTGCGCCCGGCGCGGGCTTCGGCGTTAAGCAGCGAGAACACGTTGCGTATGTAGCTGCGTTCGGCCTCGCCTACAAGGCTGTCGGCTATGTTGTCGGTAGGCGCGTACCACGTTGTCTTGTCGTCAGACGTTACGGGGAACACTTTCAGCAGCGCGCCGCGCCGCAGCTGCATGACCATCATCAGGCGGTCGTCTATGTCGGCCACCTGCTTGTGGAACTTGTCGTTGCGCCCCTGATAATACTCTTGCACGTAAGGGCCGAGGACGTAACCGCCCAGCATCGGGTTGAAGAACGTGTTGACCGAGCATCGCCCCGGCAGCTGGAGTCGGCCGCGCAGGGCGCCGCCTTTGACTTTAAACAGCGGTTCGGCGCTCCACTCGTCGCCCCAGAATATGAAGCCGGTGAGCACCTGCTCGGCTGTGTATCCGTCGTAAGAAACCTTGCCGCAGAGCTTCTTGGTGAAGTCTACGGCGAACGTCTGCAATGGGCATACGCGGTCGTTGTAGAGAATATACAAGCGTCCGAACTTCTCGGCGGTGGCACGCGGCAGCGCGGGAGCCGCCTCGATGCCGGCCGAAAGGGCGGTGAATGCCAATAGCGTGAGCGCGCCGCGCCTAGCCAAAGGGCTGCGCAGCAGGCGGCGGAACGCCCCTTTGGGGTCGAACAGCATCCATGCGAGCGAGACGAACAGCAGGGCGTAGCCCGCGTAGGTGAGCGGTATGCCCCACGGGTCGTAGTTGACGGCGAGGATGCTGCCCAGCATGTCGCGGTCGTAAGACGACTGGTAGAAGCGCATCGAGCGGTGTGAGTAAATGTTGTTCATCGACACTTCGGCCTTGGTCAGGCGTCCGCCGTCGTTTACGGTGAAGCGTGACACGTAGTCGGCCACGGCCTCAGTGCCGTCATGGTATCGGATGCTGAACGTGTCGAGTCTTAGCGTGAAGGGCAGTTTTTCCTCTTTTACGTTGCCCCGGTTGTCAAGTACCGAGTAAGTGCCGACCTCCACTCCCGCCCGCAGGCGGACCATGCCGCGCCGCGCCGACAGGTGGGTGAGCAGCGCTCCGGCCAGTATCAGCAGCAGCGAGGCGTGCAGGGCCACGAGCGACGGGCGGCGCACGCGGCGGCGTATGAGGTAGATTACTGCCGCTACGGCCAGCAAGGCCCACAGCGCCGTGAACCACCATGAGCCGTAGATGGCCGTGTGGACGAAGTCAGTGCCGCGGTATTTCTCGATGAAAGTGGCGGCCGCCATGACTGCGATGACGAGTATGTATGACGTGAAAAGTATCTTACGTAACATTCGCTAAATATCGTTTGTTTTGTAATCTACGGCCTTTTGGCTTGCGAAAGGCCATGTTTTGCACGATGAAAGGCCGTCTTTTAGAGCCTAAAAGACGGCCTTTTGCAAGGGCTCTGATTATCAATGGGTTAGCGTGCGCCCCATAGGCGCGCCGCTAAATAGACTGAAGGAACTTCACGACGGCGTCGCGGTCGGCCTTTGGCAGGTTGTAGAACTGCTCCGCCGACTCGTATGCGTCGCTCTCCTTGCTGTACGCATGCCACATTATAGCCTCAATCTCGTTGCGCGCGCGGCAGTCGTGCAGGCGGTCTTGTGCTCCCGTGTTGACCAGCGACAGGCCGCGGCCCCAGAGCGGAGTGGTGCGGCACCACGAGTTGTGGATGTCGTTTATCATGAACAGCCGGTGCTGTATGAAGTCGGAGTAGGGGTAAATCTTCTGGCCGGGATACTTCGGCAGCGGCTTGCCTTCTATGCAGTCGGGTGTCCAGTAGTTGTCGTCGCCGGTGGTCCAAGACGGGCGGTGGCAGTTTGCGCAGCCCATTTGCATGAACAGTTCCTTGCCGCGTTGCACGTCGGGGTCTTGCAAGTTTCTGGCGCGCGGTATTGCCAAGCCGCGGTGCCACACCATGAAGGCGTAGAAATTGTCGTTCGACATCTCGGCCTCGAAGTTGTGCCAAGGGTTGTCAAACTGGTTGGTCGACGGGTCAAGCAGCCCCTTCACGGCCTCGGCTATGCCCGCGTCGGTGCCGTCGGCGTAGTAAGGCGAAGCGGGATTGGCCTTGATCGCGTCAATCACGTCTTGGTTTCTCGACATAGCCTCGGCCCATGCCGTGGTGGTGTAGAGCTTCGGGCGGTCGGGGCGCGACACGTTGGGGATGTTCCACATGGCGTTGGCTCCGGCCCCGTCTTGCAGCGTGGCGCGCGTCAGCGCGTACGTATAGCGTTTTATGAGGCCGTTTACCTGTGTGCCGTCGGCCAGCTTGCCGGGAGCGGTAAAGTTGGTGTAGTATGCCGTCGACGCCCAGTCGTTGGCCGCCTTGTCCCACATGGCAGGGTTAAGCTCCATGTATTTGGCCGCCTCTTGGTACTGTTTCTTCAGCTCATCCTCGGGTATGGCGTCGATGAGGCCCGTGCCTATGATGCCGATAGTCGACTCGAGGCGCACCTCTATGTTGTCGGGCTGCGGGTAAGTGTTGAACGCCTGCTTGTCGATTGTTATCTCGGGATATATCAGGCTGTACTTCTCGCCGTCGGGGAATTGCTCCGCCGACAGTCCGCTCGGCATCGTTCCCTGCACCGTATGCCAAGCAAGGTTTATGCCATCTTCGTCAACCGGCGGCAGGAACGGCGACACGGCCTGCGTCTGCGGCATACCTGTCACCTCGCTTATGAACGGTCCGTCGTTGCTGCCCGGGCTGTCGGGATGGTAGACGACGAGCAGGTATCCGTTGCCGAAAGCCGACGCACGGTATTGCTCCTGACGCTTGCCGTGGCCGTAACCGGGGTGGCAGTCGATGCACGAATTGCGCACCGAGGCCGGGCCGAGGCCGTTGAATGGGGGCGTGTCGAGCGTGACGTCGCGCTCGAAGAACATCTCGCCGAGGTTGAACTCGTCCATGAGCCCTTGGTTGGTAACGGCCGGAGTCTCGTCTTCATAGCATCCGGCGGTGATGTTCTCGGTGGTTCCCAGCTTTCCGCCGGGATACCATTCGTCGGCCGAGAAGTTGCCTACGGCCTTGCCCACATACGTGTAGTCGTCGGTCGGAGTGTAGCCGCCGCCGTTGTTGTCGTCGTCGGTACAGGCCGCCATTGACAGGCATACGCACCCTGCGAGGACGTAAATGTTGGTCTTTTTCAGTATTTTCATAATGTTTTAGGTTTATGTGTTTTTATAAAACGGCTGAAGAAGTTGCACCCGGCGGAGTCCGTCCGGTGCAACTTCGTGTGGTTTTCGTTCCTGTCAGTATCAGTTGCGCTCAATCCAGTCTTTGGCCTCGTTGATAGCGGTGTTTAGTCCGTTGATGGCCGTCATGGCGTTCTCCACGTTGTCGAGTTCGGCCTGCGTGCCGCCGTAGGCTATCGTAACGAACGGGCGCCCGGCAAGACATACGTCGAGGGCGGCGAACGATGCCTCGAGGTTTTGCTGTATGTTCCCGGCCTGTTCAGGGTTGTATTTGTTGAGGTAGGCCATTATCGAGTTGGCGTCATACGTCGTTCCCTCTATGTTTCCATAAAGGGCGTTCTTTATGCTGACGATGTTGTCGTAGAAGTCTTGGAACGACTTGTGGCTGTAAGGCGACTCTATGTAGTCGGGGCTGTCGGGTTCCTCGCCGGTGGTGATGGCATTTCCAGTGGCGCAACGCCATACTTGGCCCATCTTCTGGTCGGAAACTTCCTGCGCGATGTTCATGCATCCTGAGTCGAGAATCGTCGAAATGACGTTGCGCCAAGAAGAATACAGGCCGCCGGCGCGTGGGTTGAGCAGCGCGTGGCCG
This sequence comes from uncultured Prevotella sp., assembly GCA_905211345.1. GTDB lineage: Bacteria > Bacteroidota > Bacteroidia > Bacteroidales > Bacteroidaceae > Prevotella. The sequence continues at coordinate 12,143 of CAJMAO010000026.1, read as the reverse complement.
GTGTAATCGCCGTTAGTAGTAAGCTCGAAACCGCGGGCGTTGCAGCGTGCCATGCGCTCGGCAGGCGCCGCGGTGCCTTTCCAGCCTACTTCAAGCCAATAGCAATGGTCGCGCAAGTCTCCGGCAACTGCTTGCGCAAACCTCAGTTCCAAAGCCCCGTTGACACCGCTTCCGGCAAACTCCGTGGCGTCGTCTTCGCCTTGGAAGTCCTGCAGGGTGCGCGGAGCTCCGTCGCGGAAGAGTATGAACTCAAGGCCGTGGAAGCCCAGCCAAGACGATTCGCTGTTGCTTTCGCTTACCGATACGATTGCGTCCTCGATGTTGAAATCAGGCGCGAAAGTGGTCGTGGCGTTGCTTCTCAGGTATGTGGCTAGGCTCGCGCGGCTGAGCGGCCATGTGTCGATGTGGGGGTCGATTCCGTGGACTTCGGCCGGGCCGTACAGCCATGCTTCGCTCTTTTCCCACCAAGCGCGCGCCTCAAGGAATATGTCGCACACGTTGTTTATCTGCGCATCGGTGAGCGTTCCGTCGGCAAGCGCGCCGCGCATGTCCTCTATCCCGGCGTAGAGTTCTTCCGAAGCGTCGGCCAGTTTGCCGTAAGTGTAGTACACGACATCGTTCACGTACTTCGTGGTTATCGACTGCATTTCGGCCTGTTTCTGCTCTTCCTGCTCCTGCCAGCTGCCGTTGTCGTCATCGTCGCTGCACGAAGTGAGCCCTAATGTCATCGTCATGGCCAAGGCTACGGCCGACGCTTGATAAATTAACTTTTTCATTTTGGTTTGTTGTTTTAATATTATGTTATAATGTTTGGTGTCATAAGAAGAAGCCCTGATAGGCGATTCCTATTGAAACCGACGGCTCGTCGTTGAACGGCGTGCCGTTGACCAGCGTCTTGTTGAAGTATCTTTTCGAGTATTCGGCCTTTACGACAATCTGCGGGAGCGGGCTGTAATTCAAGCCGAAAGCGTAGCGGTTCTTGGCCGTGTAGTTGGCTTCCTCCTGGCCGGTGGCGCGGATGTATGAGTCGTAATACTCGTAGCGGCCGAACACGTAGAGCTTATGGCCGTTGCGCCTGAGCTTCGGTATCTGCGAGAAAACGTCGTAACCGGCCTCTATTCCGGCGGCGACGGCGTTCTTGCCTACGTCGGCGCGCTTCACGGGTGAGCTTCCGCCGCCCGAGTTGTTCTTGATGCTGGATATCTTCTTCGCGTCGCTCAGGTAGCCGTAGTCTACGTTTCCGCGCACAATCCAGTTGAAGCGGTTGAACGTGAAGTCAAGCGCGCCGATGTAAATGTCGCCTTTCACGTTCTTGTTCACTTGCCCGTCGTTCTCCATGTCGTGGGGGAACGTGTTGTGGAACGTTCGCCCGTAATATCCGCTCAGGCCGACTCGCAGGCCGGGGATGGTGTAGTTGTCGAGGCGGGCGGCGAATCCGTACTTGTTGGCTACCTTGAACTCGAACGGCGAGCCGGCACCGTTTTTCACCCAATAGTCGCGGTTGAAGAGCATGGCGTCAAGTCCGGCGAGGAACTGCACCTCGTAACGGAAGTCGCCGGCGCGGCCCCAGAAACTGATGCCGGTGTCGTGCCACGTGCTCGGAAGTATCGTGCTTTCGCCCTCGGGGCGGTATACGGTGAAATAGTTGAGAGGCTCGTGGTAGGCGTTGGTCAGCCCGACGGGCACCACCATGTGGCCTACGCGGATGTTGGCCCAGTCGGCAAACGACTTCTGTATCCACAGTTGCTCAAGCTCAACCTCGCCGCCTTTCTCGGTTTCCTGTTCCCATTCGCCGCCTTCTTCCCATTCCTTTTCCACTGCTCCGCCGCTGCCGCCGTGCTCGAACTCGATCTCGCTCGACATGCTCCAGCCTTTGCCGAAGTCGTAGCTAAGGTAGATTACGGCGTGGGGAATGTCGAAACGGCCGTGCGAGGGGTCGTTCTTGTAAGTAGCCGGGTTGCGGTAACGGTAGATGTTGTCGCTGTAAAAGTTGCGTGTCAGCGCAATGTCGGCATAGCCGCCTATGCTTAGGCGGTTGCCCTTGGCGTGGCTGTACACGCTGTCGGCGGCCGAAACCTGCGCTTGGACGTCGGTGGCCATGAGGCCGAGGCCCATCGCGCACGCTGTAAACATGGTTGTAATCTTATTCATTTCGTTGTGTTATGGTTTATTTGCAATAATGATTTCCGCTGCAAAAGTACGGTAAAAGCCAAATGTTAGCAATACTTAAAAATCGGTAAAAATAATGCATGGCGGAGCCGTCTGCCAATAGTCATAAATAGGTATGCCGACGGCGGCCAAAAGAGAACATGTTGTCCTGAAAGCGAAATATTGTATGCGGTATTTCCTTTAATAGCCGAAACGCGCTTTGACGGCGGTCGGCGGATACCGAAAAATGGGTATCCTGCGGCCATACCCATTTGTTGTTATGCCGCCTTGTTACGGGTGTTACGCCGTGGCTTCAGGCAGCTTTGCAAGTGCTTGATAATCAGCGGGCTTGTAAAAGGCCGTCTTTTAGCTTGCAAAAGACGGCCTTTTAGACGATGAAAGGCGGCCTTTTGGAACGTAAAAGGCCACCTTTCGTATTTTAACTGTTTTCGTTTTTGTATTTTGTCTTTATTTTTTTTCTGTCGGCGGGGCGTTTATTTCTGTAGTTCAAAGCTGCCCGGTATTTTCTGCCATTTGCCCTTTACGGCGAACTTCATGGTGCTGCCGCCCTTCTTCTTGAATGTGTACGTGCCGTCGTCGTTCAGTTTAAGCTCGGCCTTGAGGTCCTCGCTGCCGTAGTCGTTGACCATCTCCAGCTCTGCCGTCCGCCCGTCGATGATTTCCGACGAGATGACAAGCCAGATGTTGCGGCTCTGGGTAGAGCCGATGTATCCGTCCACTTGGCCGTAAACGTCTTGTCCGGGCACGGTTACGTCTTTGTCGTAAAGGTTCATGCGGATGTAGATTTTATACTCCGAATTGCTGATTTTCGCGTCGAACGGGCGCTCCTGCTGTGCCGCCGCCAATGCCGGCGCGATGGCCAAGAGCAGCATGATGAAAAGCTGTTTCATGATCGTTGGTGTTGTTTTTGCAAATATAATCAGTTTGTATGAAAATGTGTTTGCCGTCGGTGCAAAGTTTTCTTAAAAAGGGAAAGGCGACATTCCATCCAATGGAATGTCGCCTTTAGTAATACGGTAAAATGTCAATGAACTACGGCACGTATGCCGATGAAATGGCTCATTTTGCGTTTATCTCCTTCAGCAGGCGGTCGGCGTGCCCCCATTTGTCGATCATGTACATTACGTAACGAATGTCGACGCCGATGCAGCGGGCGAGGTTCTTCTCGAAGTAGATGTCGCTCGAGAGGCTGTCCCAGTTGCCGTCGAAGGCCAGTCCGATGAGTTCGCCCTTGCCGTTGAACATCGGCGAGCCGCTGTTGCCGCCCGTTATGTCGTTGTTGGTGAGGAAACAGAGTTGCATCTTGCCCGTGGTCTTGTCCTGATACTTGCCGAAGTCGCTTGCCGAGAGCAGCTCGTGCATTACCGGCTCGGCGAAATATTCGGGTATCCTGTCGCTCATCTTCATCTTCTCCACGATGCTTTCGGCCGTAGTGTAATAACCTGAGGGCGAGCCGTTCATCGTAAATCCGCCTACGCGCCCGTAGCTGAGGCGCATCGTCATGTTGGCGTCGCTGTAGTGGGGCATGTCCTGCTCCATGCGCAGTTTTGCCGCGCAGAGGTATTTTTCCTGCAGGTCGATAGAGTCGCTGAGCGCGAGTAGGGCCTCACGCTGGTCGCCGAGGTATTCCTGCAGGCTCATGCCGAGCAGCACGCCGGGGTCTTGGTTGAATTTCTTTTTGTTGAAGTACAGTTTCTTGCCGTTCTTCATCAAGATGGATTTCTTGTAAAGATGGTTCACGTAAGCCGTGTAGTCGCCTCCGAACTCGGTGTCAATGGTCTTGTAGAACGACGGCCAGTATTCTTTTGACACGTGCTCGCGGTAGTTCTTCATCAGGGCGGCCAGCACTTCCTTGTCTAGCGCCTCGTCCCATGCGTCACGGTTGTCCTCGAACTCGATGTACTGCTTCTCGGGCTTGCCTTCAGGCCCTTTCACTTCCATTCCGCTTCCGGCTTTCATGGCGCGGGTTACCAGTTCGCTCGTGCCTCGGAACGTCTCGCTCCAGTAATAGAACGCCCTCATGCGCTCGAAACGTTCGCCGTAGAGCTTCGCCATGAGGTTGAAGTCGAGCTTGCCTTTGAGGTATCCTGTTGTGTCCTGCCAGTGGCGCAGGCGCAGCTCGTAAGCCTTTTTCTGCTCGATGATGCCGATAGAATCGATACATTTGTTCATTCCCATCGAGTTTTTCCAGTAGTTCGCGCTCTGGGCGTACTTCGAGTCGTACTTGATGCGCACGGCCTCGTCGGCATCCATGTGGCGTTTCATTATCTCCTGTTTCAGTCCGCGCACCTGCACTCGCGTGGCGTTGCCGGCGTCGCGCATCTCCTTTATGCCGTAAGACGAGAGGTAGCGCTCCGTGCTTCCGGGATAACCGATGGTCATCGCGAAGTCGCCGTCCTTGTATCCCTGTAGCGACACCTTTGCCCATGTCTGCGGGTGGTATGGCACGTTGTCCTTGGAATACTCCGCCGGGCCGTTAGTCTTCGGGTCGGCGTATATGCGGAACACGCTGAAGTCGCACGTCTGGCGCGGCCACATCCAGTTGTCGGTCTCGCCGCCGAACTTGCCCATCGACTTTGGCACTGCGAAAACAAGGCGCACGTCGGGGAAAAGGCGGTAAGTAGTTGCGAAATACTGGTTGCCCTCATAGTACGGGTCGATTTCCACATGGAGCGTGTTTTCTATCTTCTTTACCGAGTCGGTCATTACGGTTGCTATCGAGTCGATGAGTTCCGACTGCTTGTCGGGGTTCATGTTGTCGATGCCCAGTGCCTGAAGGCGCGCCGTAACGTCCTGCTGCTCGACCATGAAGCTGACGAAAAGGTTCTCGTTAGGCAGTTCCTCCTCTATGGTTTTGGCGTAGAAACCGTTGAGCATGTAGTCGTGTTCTACGGTAGAATGGCTGCGGATGGCCTCAAAACCGCAGTGGTGGTTGGTGAATACGAGCCCGTCGGGCGATACTACCACGCCCGAGCAGAAGCCTCCGAACAGCACTGACGAGTTCTTGATGGCGTCTTTGCTTGAATAGATGTTTTCATAAGGAAGGCTGAATCCGTAAGCCTTCATCTGGTCGTACACCGCCTGGGGCAGGTTGTACAGTGTCCACATTCCTTCGTCTGCCTTAATCGGCAAGAGGGTCAGCAGACCGAGAATAAGTAAAGATAACTTTTTCATTGTTGTTTGGTTTTTATATTATAAATATTGTTTATTTGAAGTATTTGCCTATTACGGGCAGGTTCTTAAGCGGAAAGTCGCGTTTCACTATCAGCGCGGCGAACGCAAAGAGCAGCAAGGTGTTCACCGCAAGTGCGCCCCATAACGGCAGCGCGGCGTTGCTGTGGCGCATCAATACGCATATAACAATGGCCACGGCTACGTAAAGCATGATTTCTTTTACCGGGTAGTTGATGTGGTAATGCTTTTGTCCGACGAAGTAAGAGAGCAGCATCGCCGTGCCGTATCCTGCGAAACCGGCCCATGCGCAGGCCATATAGCCGTAGCGCGGAACGAAAACGACATTGACAATGACGAGCACAAGGCAGCCCGCTCCTGAGAACCACGCGCCCCAAATGGTTTTGTCAATCAGCTTGTACCAGAACGACAGGTTGAAGTAAACGCCCATCATGATCTCTGCCGCCATGACTATCGGCACGACGCTTAGGCCGCTCCAATAGTCGCTTCCTATCAGGTGCTTCAGTATGTCCATGTAACATATCACGGCAAGGAAGGCCAGCAGCGTGAAGACAACAAAGTATTTCATCGCCTTGGCGTAAGTTTCGCGGTTGTCCCTGTCCTTCGCCTTGCCGAAGACGAACGGCTCGTAGGCGTAGCGGAAGGCTTGTGTTATCATTGCCATTATCATCGCGATCTTGCTGGCCGCGCCGTATATGCCGAGCTGTGCATGGGCGTCGGCACCTTTATATATATAAGGAAAGAGGATTTTGTCGGCCGTCTGGTTCAGTATTCCGGCTATTCCGAGCACCAGTATGGGCCAGCTGTACGAGAGCATACGGCGCATGAGGGCGCGGTCGAACACGTATTTGAAGCCCGTCAGTTCCTTTACCAAGAGAAACATCAGCGCGCCGGAGCAGAACAGGTTGATGTAGAAAGCGTAGCCTACGCCCACCTCCGGCGAATAGATTTGGCTTACAAAGCCCTCGCCGCCGGTGCTTTCGTACCACGCCGGAAGGGCGAGGAAGAACACAAGGTTGAGCGCGATAGACATTATTATGTTGGCCAATTTGAGCGCGGCGAACTTTACCGGGCGCTTCTTGTACCGCAGGTAGGCGAACGGAATGCACTGGAACGCGTCTATCGCGACGGTCACCGCCATCACCCATACGTATGAAGGGTGCTCCGCATAGCCCATCGCCGCCGATATGGGCGATATGAACGTAAGCACGAGGACGACGAACACGAGCGCCGTTGTGCCGACGGACACAAGCGTGGTGGAGTAAACCCGCCGCGGGTCTTCGCCATCCTTGTTGGCGAAACGGAAGAAAGTTGTCTCCATGCCGTAGGTCAGAATGACGAGCAGCAACGCCGTGTAGGCGTAGACATTGGTGATAACGCCGTAGCCGCCGCTGGCCGCCGACAGCGTAGCCGTGTACAGCGGAACGAGCAGATAGTTGAGGAATCGCCCCACGATGCTGCTCAGTCCGTAGATTGCGGTGTCCTTTGCTAATCCCTTTAAATTGCCCATTGTTTTAGGTGAGAAGGTGAGAAAGTGAGAAGGTGAGAAACACACCCGGTCTGCCAACTCAACCTTTTCTAAGTTTTTTGATTATTTTTATTAATGTTCCAATTATAATATTCAAATCGTTTGACATTGATTCAAACTGCTTATTGTCAATGTTTTCTGACTCATGCAGCAATTCCAACCAATACATTGTTTCATCAGCTTCTTTCAAAGCTATGCTCAACTTGTTTATAAAGTCCGCCTTGCTTTGTGCGTTGCGGCTTTCGGCTATGTTTGCTCCGATGCTTGTGCCCGAGCGATAAACCTGCTTTGACATTATGTATTCATGCTTTTCTTCAAGCAGGTATTTATATAATTTAATCACCCTAAGGGCAAAACTTTTGCTTAACCTTGATATTGTGTTCTTCTGATACATCATATGAGGATTACTATTTAAGCTCAATGAACTTTTCTCACCTTCTCACTTTCTCACCTTCTCACTTTTAAAAGAACAAATAACAAACCGAGATTGCCGCGATGACCCCGGCCAAATCCGCCAGCAGTCCGCAGGCAACGGCGTGGCGCGTGTACCTTACACCGACGCTGCCGAAGTAAACGGCGAGGATGTAAAAGGTGGTGTCGGTGGAGCCTTGGAAGATGCAGCTAAGGCGGCCTACGAACGAGTCGGCGCCGTAGGTTGACATCGCGTCGACCATCATGCCGCGCGCGCCGCTGCCCGAGAGTGGCTTCATCAGCGCGGTAGGCAGCGCGCCTACGAACTCGGTGTCGCCGCCGCACAGTCCGACGAGCCACGCTATGCCGTCCACGATAGCGTCCATGGCTCCCGAAGCGCGGAAAACGCCGATTCCAACGAGGATTGCCACGAGGTAGGGTATTATGCGCACGGCGGTCGTGAAGCCGTCTTTCGCGCCTTCGATGAATGCGTCGTACACGTTCACGCGCTTCCTAATGCCGGCCAGTATGAAGCCCACGATGACGCACATCAGCAGGATGTTGGCCGCCGAAGTGCTCACTAGGTTCATCCGCTCTTTGTCCATCGAGCCGAAGCCCCATATTATCGCCGCCACGGCGAGGCTCATTCCGCCGAGCGTAAGCAGCATGGTGCGGTTCAGCAGGTTGATGCGCTGGTAGAGGCTGGTGGCTATCACTCCTGCTAGGGTTGAGAAGAACGTGGCTATCAGTATGGGTATGAACACGTCGGTAGGCTGCGCCGCGCCTAGCTGCGCGCGGTAGACGAGTATGGAGACGGGTATGATGGTAAGTCCCGACGTGTTGAGCACCAAGAACATTATCATCGGGTTGGTGGCCGTGTCCTTCTTCTTGTTGAGGCTTTGCAGCTGCTCCATGGCCTTAAGGCCCAGCGGAGTGGCGGCGTTGTCTAGGCCGAGCATGTTGGCCGCGATGTTCATGAAGATGGAGCCTGTGGCCGGGTGGCCTTTCGGAATGTCGGGAAACAGCTTGGTGAACACGGGACTCAGCACCCTCGCCAAGGCGTTCACCACGCCTCCGCGCTCGCCAATCTTCATAACGCCGAGCCACAGCGAGAGCACGCCCGTAAGCCCGAGCGAAATCTCGAAGGCCGTCTTGGCCGATGAGAACGTGGAGTTCATCATGGCCGGGAACACCTCGGTGTCGCCCATGAAAACAAGCCTTGCAAGCCCGATTACGAACGCTATGAGGAAAAACGCTATCCAGATGTAGTTCAGTACCATACGATTTGCAAAGATAGCGTAATTTTTCGGTTAAGCGAAATAAAACGATAATAGTTTTATTTTTATGGAGTAGCGTTGCCGTTCATGGCCTTTTAGCCGGTAAAAGGTTGTCGATGACAACGCAAACGGCCGCCTTCCAACATGTAAAAGGCGGCCGTTTCGCAAGTATTTGTGTGTTAGTTTTTTTCCTTGTAGATGACGGCGTTGGCGCCTGATGTTATGTTCAACGCCTCGGGATGCTCTTTTATGTACGAGTCTATGTGGCGTATGCGCTTTTCCTCGAGTATCTCGTCAACGGCTATCAGTATGCCCGTCTCCTCTACGTCACCGAAACCGTAGTTGATGGCGGTGCCAAACATTTTCATCGTGGGGCTCAGGCCCATGTAAGCATTGACAAGAGGCGGGATGTTGTAGCCAAGCTTGCGCACCTCGCGGTTAAGTATCCTGTAGTCCGCCTTGAACGTGTCCTCGCAGAAAAGCCTTTCCAATTCGGTTTCGTCGGTTTCTATTTTAAGCGGTTTCATCGGGATTACGAGGTTCTCGGGGTCGTCGAAATGTTTTTTCAGGAAGTACAGAATCATGTCCCTTCCCTTGCGGACGTATGAGGGATACATCGTCATCTTGCCGAACAGGTACTTTATATCCGGGCGTATCACCGTGAGCGCCCCCAGTCCGTCCCACAGGTTGTCGAGGGCGAACAGGCTCTTGGCTCCCATTTTGGAACTTTGGTAAGCCGGGGCTACGAACGAACGGCCCAGCTCCACTGTCTGTGGAAGATACTCGTTGATGAACTTCTCCGAGAAGTGGAACATGTGGCTCGTAGCCAGCACAGGCTGGCCGTTATCGTCGATGTCGGCATCGCATCCCAGCAGGTATCGGTATCCGCCGATAATCTCCTCCTCCTCGGGATTCCACACGATAAGCTGTTTATAGCAGTTGCCGCATGTGTCAAACTCGTCTATGTCCATGCTCTTTCCGCTGCCTCCGCCGGCCTCTCGGAAGGCTATCTCGCGCAGGCGGCCTATCTCTTTCATCACGTTAGGCGCGTTGTGGGCCGTCACTATGTATATTTCGTTGTGGCTTTTGTTCGTCATCCTGAGCTGCCTGTCGGGTGTCAGCTCGTTTTTAAGCAGTTGTTTATCTATCGGCTGGATAATCTCTTGTTCCATTTTCGGTGATAGTTGAAGGTTGTTGTTTGATATGTAGCGTCATGCTTTTCGGCCAAAATCACAGCTTGTACACGATGTCTTGCACGTATTTAGCCCATTCCATCGGCGTTTTCGACTTGTCGAACGTCTGCCAAGGTATCGGCTTGCCTATCGCCACGCGGAATGTCTTGTGGCGGTTCTTGTACATCTCGTCGGCAAGGTATAGCATTGCCACGTTGAACTTGATGCCAAGCCGCTTGCAGATGTTGGCAAGGTTGTAGAAGAAATCCGAGTTGCGCCCGCCGAAATGTATCGGCACCACGTCTCTCCCCGTCTCCACGCTCTTGGTTATGAACGTCTTTTTCCACGGCAGGTCGTGTATCTCTCCGTTTATCCTGCGCGAGCATATCCCGGCCGGGAACATTATCACATGGTTGTCGCCGTGGAAGCAAGCCTCCACCATCGCGGGGAAGTTTCGGCTCTGGTGTCCCGTCTTGTTTATCGGGACGCACAGCGGGGCGAGGCCAGGCAGGTTCATCAGCAGGTCGTTCACAAGATACTTGAACCGCCCGTCGTAGTGCCGCCCGATGATTGCGCCCAGCGCAACGCCGTCCTGTCCGCCCAGCGGATGGTTGCTCACGAATGTGTACAGGCGGCCGTCGTCCTTCGGCGGCAAGTTCTCCTCGCCTACGATGTCGAGCTTCGTGTCGAGATAGCGGAGGCAAGACTCCAGCCAAGGCACTCCTACTAAGTTGCGGTTGTCCCAAAGAAATCCGTTCACTTCGTCTTGGTGGAGTATGCGCTCGAGCCATTTCACCAAGGGCAGCGGCACGAATTTCGCCTTGCTTCCCATTTTTGAGCGCAGAATCTGCCTTACGTCGATTGTCTTCTCCGTTATTTCATTCATGCTTTCTCTAATAAAACAATGCAAAAATAATCCAACTTTTCCAATTTCATACGTATTTCATTAAAAAACATTTGAAATAAAATGATTTTGTATCAAATTTACAACTTCGATGTAACTTTTGGCTCATTGAAACGGCAAAAACGGTGTCTCTTGGCATCATGCGTGATGCCATGATGTCAAGGCCCATATATATTTATGTGGCCTACGGCCTCTGCCGCGCGCCCTCCGCCACCCCGGCAAGATGAATAATTATGCGTCAAGACTGCATAAACATGCACGCCGTGAAGTAAAAATACGTGACAAAATAAAATCGTGAAATAGAAACCGGCGGGCGGGAAACCGCCGATGAAATGGCCGGTTTTTTACCGGTTTTATCGTGTTTTACGGTCTTTTGCGTTGCAAAAGGCGGCCTTTTACAACGCAAAAGACCGTCTTTAAAGTTGCCGAAGGCCGTCTTTTCAAGGCTGAAATGCCGCCTTTTGGTCTTGTTTTCGGCGTGTTTTACGGTAAGAAAAATGCTTGTTTGGATTGTGAAAGCATATAACCTATTGTGTTACAAGGTGTTATGAAAAACGCATTATTTTGCCGTTTTTCTTGTCAAAGCTCCGTTTCTTTCCCGCCGACGACATTCTGAGGATGTCAAACGGATGAATATTTGGATTTGCGACGGCATGGACTTGCATAAATATTCATTGCCGTGCGGCTTTTGTTTCCGGTCGGATTTCATGTTTTTTCATGCCTTACTGTCATTGGATATGCAGCGGTTTAGTTGCGTGGATTTTGACATGTATTATAAAATATGTGGCGAAATGAAATTTTTGTGGTGAAAAGTGGTGGATTGTGGGGAAAAACCCTTATCTTTGCCGGGTGAACCGTATGTGATGTAAAGATGCGTTTTCTAGGCAACATAGAAGCTAAAATCGACTCGAAAGGGCGTGTGTTCCTGCCCGCCCAGTTCCGCAAGGAGCTGCAAGGCGCGGGCGGCGAGGGACTCGTTGTTCGCAAGGACGTATTCCAACCGTGCCTTGTGCTCTATCCCGAGAGCGTTTGGAACGCTCAGATGGACGTGCTCCGCTCGCGCCTGAACCGCTGGGACATGACGCACCAAAGCGTGTTCCGCCAGTTTGTGGCCGATGCCGAGACCGTTACACTCGACGCTAACGGGCGCTTCATGCTTACCAAACGCCACTTGAAAATGGCAGGCATCGCCCAGTCGGTGAGGTTCGTCGGCATGGACGATGTAGTCGAGATATGGAGCGCCGAGCTTGCCGACAGGCCGTTCATGGAGCAGGGCGAGTTTGGCAAGGCTCTTGAAAGCATAATGAAAGACAGTGCGCAAGGCGGGCCTGGGACTGCGGCCGGCATGACGCACACTGATATATAAGCGAGAATGACAACCACTGTTGACACATACCATGTGCCCGTGCTGCTTAAGGAGAGCGTCGACGGGCTGCGCGTAAAGCCTGACGGAGTGTACGTAGACGTTACTTTCGGCGGCGGCGGCCACA
>CAJMAO010000025.1 GCA_905211345.1 uncultured Prevotella sp. | reverse complement strand
GCTCCACATGCGGTTAAGCATAGTTGGACCTCTTTGAGGCCCTATTACCACGAATACCAATACACCAAAACTGCGGATGAACCGTAAAAGACGGCCTTTTGTTTTGCAGGTGGAAATTGCCTGCATGTCAAACCAATTCAAGAAGTTGTTTTATAGACATAATTTATAAGTCGCGTATCACCTCGACGAGTGTCCTGAAGTCGTCTGGATGCACGTCGCCGATGTTGCCGATGCGGAACGTGTCGGCTTGTGAAATCTTGCCGGGATATATTACGAAGCCTTTAGCTTTCAGCGACTGGTAGAACGACTGGAAGTCGAAAGATGTTGATGGATAATAGAACGACGTGATTACCGGTGACTGCCATTCGTCGGGCAGGAGTGTCTTGTAGCCGAGTGAGCGCATACCTTCCACCAGCGTGCGGTGGTTCTCGCAGTAGCGTGCGTGGCGTGAGGCCACTCCGCCTTCCTCTTTCAGTTCGGTCAGCGCCTGCATGAAGGCGCGCACTACGTGTGTGGGCGATGTGAAACGCCACTTGCCATGGCCCTTCTCCATAGTCTCCCACTGGTCGTAAATGTCGAGAGACAGAGAGCGTGCAACGCCCTTGCACTGTTCAAGCAGCGAGCGGCGGGCTATGATGAAGCCGAAGCCGGGCACGCCCTGTATGCACTTGTTGGCGCTGCTGATAAGAAAGTCGATGCCAAGTTCGGCCATGTCGATTGGCACACCGCCGAAACTGCTCATCGCGTCGACAATCAGCGTCTTTCCGTGGCGCTTCACTACGGCCGCAATCTCGGCAAGGGGGTTGAGTACGCCTGTGGTAGTCTCGCAATGCACTACCGATACGTGGGTCACTTCCTTGTGCACGGTCAGGTATTCGTCGATGGCCGCAGGGTCAACCGCCTGCGTCTCGTCGAATTTCATTACGTGGCAGTTCAGTTTGTAATATTCTGCTATCACGCCCATGCGTTTGCCGTAAGCGCCGTTGGCGGCGACGAGCATGTGGTCGTCATTGCGCACCACGCTGCCCAGCGTTGCCTCTACGCAGAACGTGCCGCTGCCCTGCATCAGCACCGCCGTATATTCCTCGGGGCGGCTTGAGGCGATGTTAACCAGTTCTTTCCTTATAACCTCGACGATGCCCTCGTTATAGTCTTTGTCCCATGTGCACCAGTCACTCATCATGGCGCTTTTTACAGTCTCTGTGGTCGTCAGCGGACCGGGGGTAAGTAATAAGTATGGTCTCATAAGTTTAAGAATTATAAGCCCCCACCCAACCTCCCCGAGGGGAGGTGACTGACAGCCCAACACCATTCAGGTATTTTTCTCCTCCCCTCGGGGAGGTTGGGTGGGGGCTGTTTCTTTTTCATTTATTTGTTCAATGCATCTATCAGCAACGGCAGTTCTGTTATGTCGTCAATCACATAGTCTGCACCAGCCGCGTACATCCTGTAACGCACGTCGAGCATTCTTGCTTTGAGCTTTTCGGCAGGCATTGATTTTGTTTCTGCTTCGGTAAGTGCCATTTCATTGCTGCCGAGAATCACGCCTACGCTCCATGCTCCGGCGTTGACTCCTTCCTTAATGTCTGATATGGTGTCGCCCACTTTCACTACGGAGCGCGGCGACTGGATGTCCATATCGCACATGTTTTGGAATATCATATAAGGCTTCGGGCGGCCTCCGGGCAGGTTGTCAGATGTTACGCAGTTGTCTATTACGTAGCCGAGCTTTGCCGCGGAGGGTATTACCACGTTCATCATCTGCCGTGTATAACCGGTTGTCGAGCCTACTTTTATGCCTTGTTTGCGCAAGTCCGAGATTGTGTCAACAACTCCGGTGATGGGCTTTGAATAGTCTTCGAGCGTGGCGAACAGTTCCTCTTGGAACTTCTTGTAGCATGTCTGTACGTCGTCTTCGTTCCATTCGCGGCCGTATTTGGCCTTGAAGTCGGCCTTCACATGGTCGATGGCGAACAGAGCGCGCACCTCTTCTATCTTAGTGAGGCCCATGTGCGCCCTCGTCTCCGCAGCCGATACGGGCGCACCGATGGTCTTAAAACTCTCGACAAATGCCGCCACCGGGGCGAAGCATCCATAGTCAACGGCCGTTCCGGCCCAGTCCATGATTACACATTCAATTTTTTTCATATCTTTTGTTTGTGGTTATACGGTTTGTTTTTTCGATTGTCAGGTTTTGAGGTTGTCGGGTTATGCGGTCGTTAGGTTTTGCCTGCGGCCGGTTGAAAGATCGCAAGTGCGTGGTGCGTCGGTCTTTTCAGCACCGCCATTTATTATTCTAAATCCTTTCACTTTATACATTTTATTTATTATGTATATAATTGAACCGGCGAATGCAATGCAGCAGGTGATGCCTACGTAGACGCTCATGCTGTTGTAGAACGATGTCCAGTCGATGTGCGGAGCTTGAAACTCTTTGAACAAGAGCAGGCAAAGCGTGCCAAGGTAGCCGATGAAGTCGATTGTTATTATGAAGAAACCTACGTTGCCTTTCACTTTGAAGCAGGCTATGAACCGCTCGAAGAATATCGTCTGGAAGCTCAAGTAAGCTATGTCTATACAGAAAGTCTGGAGGAAAAGCCATGCCGTAACGGGCATGTTTAGCGTGCTGGCTTCGGCTCCGAGGAATGTTATCGTGCCCATGCCGATGGCTGACATAATTAGGATAAGGCACAAGGCGCGCATGTGGTTGCCGACGGCTGACAGCAGGGCGAAAGCTCCGAGCAGCACGACCGTGGCTATCGAGTCAAGATAAGCGAACGCCCATGATGACACTTGGCTTACGTCGATTATGCAGACGATGAAGTCTTCCTTGATGTCGCGCTGCACGGTGAGCAGCAGGTTGGCGCCGAACAGCATTATGAGCAGGGGCATGAACTTGACGAAAAGCTGCCAACGCTGGTGTCCGTCGAGCGTAACGCGCTTGGTGCGGGCGGCGATGTCGGCCGTGGTGGGTGGCGGGAACTTTTTCATCATCCATCCCATGAAGCATAGCAGGGGAAAAGCCAGCGCGCCTACGAGGGCCGGCATCCAGAACTCGCTTACTCCGAGGTCGTTCAATGCGTAAAGTCCGAGCGACTTGGCCACGCCAGAGCTGAGTGCCATGCTTACGCCCATGATGCTTGCGAGGATGTCGGTTGTACGGCGGCCTTCGAGGAAACTGAAGATAACGCCCCACATGCAGCCGAGCGAGAGGCCGTTGAAGAACAGGGCAAAGATGTTGTATGGCGCGGCGAGCAGGCCGAAAGCCACGAGCGAAGCCTCAGACAATGCTGCCGAACCAATGATGAATTTAAGGCGGCCTTCGGGCTTAAGCTCTGAAATATATTTTATGCCGAGCATCTTGGCGCACACGTAGCCGATGAGCTGGATGATGCTTACTACAATCTTGTAATCCATTCCTGCCACCTGCAGTCCTTCAAATTCGGCGGCCGTGAAAGGTTTGCGTAGGGCGTAAACGAGTGAGTATGACAGCATGGCGGTGCCTCCGGCCCATAATACGAACAACCAGTCGGGCATGTTCCGGGCCGGTATTTTGAGGCTTTGCAGTTTATTGATAGCTTGTTTCATCTTTATTTTTATTTTTGGAGTTTTACGGTTTTGAGGTTTTACGGTGTCCTGATTGTTCCTTACAACCTTATGAGCTTATGGCCGCATGACTCCGTTATGTTTTTTTTGACGCTGCAAAAATACCTCGGCCTTGCTACTCAAAAAATGAATATAAAATGAATAATATCACCGTAACAATTCATTAAAATGAATGAAAAAACTTCATAACGCATACGTAAACTTATTACAATATCATTGTAATCATATCGTAACAGGTGTGTTTAAGCAAATGTTTACCTTTGCATTAAAATAAAAAAAGACCAATGGACGACCTGAAGGAAATATACGAAAGAATGAAGTTCTTACGCCGGAAAGGCGTTAAAATGAAAGACATTGCCGAGTGTACCGGTATGATTCCGAGCGTGTTGTCGGCATTGTTCACCACCGTTTTGCCTGAATATGTTAAGAATCGTGACAAGGGAAAGGATGAAGACGAGTCGCTCGACGCAGCCCTCGTATGGGTGAACAATGTCTCGAAGAAGAAGCTGCTCGGCTCTGTCGGCAAGATGAAGGCCGCCCTGTTCAAGATGGAAGCCACACCTAAGACTCCCGTCGAGAAGCAAGAAAATATGCACATCGGTGATATTGCGGATATAATGAAAGGCGCGGTGAACCTTGTAACTAATTTTAGCGGGGTGTATTTAAGTTACAGCGTGTCGTCAAGTTCTGACGCGATGAAGGTGGAACCTTATCTTATAGCTCCTTCAGAGCACGGCGATTATGTAGAGGTGGTGCATAATAATGTGTACGGCTCTACGCATCATGGCTTCGTCCTTATGAACGGTCTTAATCATATTTATATGGTTTTCAACGAGAACAGACTGCCCCAGTTAGCCTTGTTCAACATCTGCCTGAAGCTGCCAATGTATGACCGGCCGCCGTATTTGCGTGGTATTTATACCTGTTTTGATTATAATTACAACCCTATAGCTCGGAGAATACTGTTTGTGAAGGTGTCTGATGATGTTTCGCGCGAGGAGTTTTTAAAGGTTAAGGGATGCCTGAAACAGTATGACGGGCTTGACGACAGGGAGAAATTGTTTTATGATTATACCTGCGGAGTCGATGATGTTGTGCGCATGAGAGACGTGCCGACACCGAAAATGACCGATGCCGACCTTGTTGCGGAGAAAGAGTTGCTTCGCGGGAAAAACTGAGTTTGCGGGCGGCAAGTCATGTCCGAAAATATGAAAGGCCGTCTTTTGCAGGCCGAAAGACGGCCTTTTATAACGTCTTGGATGCCAATGCGTTACGTTGGTGGTTATTTGTGCCCGTCCGTGCGGTTGTTTTCTGTTGCCGGCATCATGTTTTATAGCGTGTTTACGGTTGTTATTATTGTTATAATCGATGCTGGGATTGCCAATTATTGCATTGCTTTTAATGAAAAATGAAAATAAGTTTGCTTTTTTGCTCGCAATATATTACATTTGCAACCATCACCCGATATTTGGTGACAAACTGACAAACACTAAAAGGAAATGAGCAAACAGAAGAGATTTTTTTTGCAGGAAAGCCAGATTCCGACGCAATGGTACAACATCCAAGCGGACATGCCTAATAAGCCTTTGCCGCCGTTGAACCCTGCCACACACCGGCCACTGAAGCCGGAAGACCTCTTCCCGATATTCTGCGAGGAGTGCTGCCGGCAAGAATTCGACCAGACTAACGCATGGATTGACATTCCCGGCGAGGTGTACGATATGTACAAGTATTACCGCTCAACGCCGCTCGTGCGTGCCTATGCCCTTGAAAAGGCTCTCGACACGCCCGCTCATATATACTTCAAGAACGAAAGCGTAAACCCGCTTGGCAGCCATAAGGTGAACTCTGCCATACCGCAATGCTACTACTGCAAGCAGGAGGGCACGACCAACGTCACTACTGAGACTGGCGCGGGCCAGTGGGGAGCCGCCTTGAGTTATGCCGCGCGCGTGTTCGGGCTTGAAGCCGCCGTCTATCAGGTTAAGATAAGCCTGCGCCAAAAGCCCTACCGCAGTATTCTGATGCGCACTTTTGGTGCCGAGGTAACAGGTTCGCCGTCGATGTCGACACGTGCAGGCAAGGATATAATAACACGCGACCCGATGCACCAAGGTTCGCTCGGCACGGCCATCTCGGAAGCGATAGAGCTGGCGACGACCACGCCCCATTGCAAATACACGCTCGGGTCGGTGCTCAGCCATGTGGCCCTGCACCAGACGGTAATCGGCCTTGAGGCCGAGAAACAAATGGAAATGGCGGGCGAATATCCCGACGTTGTGATAGCATGTTTCGGCGGAGGTTCCAATTTCGGAGGTCTGGCGTTTCCATTCATGCGGCATAACATTAAGGACGGGGCTAAAACCGAATACATTGCGGCAGAGCCGGCAAGCTGTCCGAAGCTGACGCGCGGCGTGTTCCAATACGACTTCGGCGACGAAGCCGGTTATACTCCGCTGCTTCCGATGTTCACACTAGGCCACGACTTTAAGCCTGCCAACATCCACGCTGGCGGCCTGCGCTACCACGGGGCCGGCGTAATAGTGTCGCAGTTGATGAAGGACGGCATGATGCGCGGTGAGGACATACCACAGCTGGAATCGTTCGACGCAGGGCTGCTTTTCGCCCGCACCGAAGGCATTGTGCCCGCTCCCGAGAGCTGCCACGCAATAGCGGCTACAATAAGGGAGGCGCAAAAGTGCAAGGAAAGTGGCGAACGGAAGGTAATATTGTTCAACCTCAGTGGACACGGACTGATTGATATGCCGTCGTACGAGCAGTATCTGAACGGTGATTTGCTGAATTATGAAATATCGGATGCCGATATAAAGGCTAATCTTGATAAGGTTGAGAAAATCATTTAGTTAATTCATAAATTCATAATGCACAATTCATAATTTGGTTGGCGGCGTACAACAAGATTATTTACGTTTTATAATAATCCCCATGTACGCCGCCAACCAAATTATGAATTGTGCATCATGAATTATGAATTAACCGTCAATCAAGCGCCCATGTGTTGATGGCCATGGTGCTTTCACGGTCGTTCTCGATGTCGTCGGGCAGGTTGCAGAAGAAGTCAATGCCCGTAAGTTCTTCCAAACGGTCTATCGTTACGGCGAAGTTTGATAGCGGTTCGCTGTCGCGCCACTCGTTCTCTTTCTGCTCGAACCACAACCCGATGGCCTTGTAACCCATGCTGTTCTTCATAAGCAAGGCCACGAAAAAGTATCTCGGAACAATCAGCCTGCCCTGCAACCGCTCGATGATGTTCTCATCATCGTCAATCGTTCCGCCCTTGCATACATACAGAGTGTCGGTCGTGTTGCTTGGAGTTATGTCGCGAAGCCAGTTCTCCATCCTCACCCATAGCCCTTCGCCTTGGTCGGAACCTTTATTGGTAAAGCCGTTGAACTTGTGGTATTGCGGCTGCATGTTGGTCATGTAGAACGTCTGGTAGTTTGCCCTGTACGAGTAAGTCCTGTCCGCGTTCGGGCAGATGTGCCCGTGCTCGTAGCCTGACCGGTATATGTAGTCGGTGGAATAGTATTCGTCCGACGACAGGTTTTGCGTGTCGTTCATGTATCCGTCAACAACCCTGCTGTAGCTTCCGCCGTATCCTTTGTGCATCTGGTAGCACGCCCAGCGTTGCGACTTCTTGTCGCAGTCCCATTCTACGGCGTAGTTCACGCGGTCTTTGTCATAAGTCCTGTTGTCCGTCGTGCGGTAGACTATCACCTTGTTGTTGCCTTCCTTCAGGCGCGGAAACTCCAGCCGGGCTACTGCCGGCTCATCGGTCACGATGTTTTTGTTTACGTTCGGGCCTTCTTGGCTGGTGCCACCGCCGTCGTCATTGGTGCCGCCGTCGTCATCATTGCTGCAAGAGGTGAACGTGATGGCTGCCGCAAGCAGTAAAAAAAGGTAATGCAGTTTGTTCATATTGTGGTTTGCTAATATGAAAACGAGTATGTATTTGTATAAAAAATGCGTTTTGGCGTATATGCGACTACGCCAAAACGCATTTATCTTTGTCTATGAATATATATGAAATATATTATTTGCGCGCCTTACCATAGCGGCTCATGAACTTGTCTACGCGGCCTGCCGTGTCGACGAGCTTGCTCTTGCCCGTATAGAACGGATGCGAAGAACTTGAGATTTCGACTTTTACCACTGGGTAAGTTTCACCTTCAAATTCCACTGTATCTGTAGTCTTGCATGTGGAACGTGTAAGGAACATATCGCCGTTGGACATATCCTTGAATACGACGGGGCGATAGTTTTCGGGATGGATACCTTTCTTCATTTCGTTATTATAATTGAATGTTAATCAGTTTAGTCCTCCAAAGGACACTTTCGGGCTGCAAAGTTAAGGCTTTTTTGCCTAACTTCAAAATTTATTTGTATGTTTTTATCTTCTTATTTGAACGTTATATGTTTCCTGTCTTCTGTATTTTTGATGGTTCTATACAGCTTGGAAATACTTGATTTGTCCGAAAAATGCGGCCAAGTTCGTCTTTTATCGCTACGACAAGCCTCTTGAATGGGTTGTGCTCAATGTCGATTACCTATCCCGTCACCAATGCGTCCAACCCTGTCAACTGCGTGTCGGCCTTCATCATGTAGTCTATCCGAATGTCTGTTGACAAACAATGTCCGCGCACGCGTCAACTTTCAGTTTTGCAATATGCCGTGAATTGCGTTGCAAAAGGCCGTCTTTTGCACGCTAAAAGGCCACCTTTCGCAACGCGAAAGGTGGCCTTTTGGAAAACCGCTGATAATCAGTCGGTTATAGGTTTGTGCTATTTCTTAACAAAGAGATACGGCAATGGCATTGTTACATCAGTATAAATACCATAACTGTTGTATTCTTCAGAGAATTGCAATGTCTTTTTCATTTCTACATTTTTAATGCTTACAGTGTTGTCGCTGTTGAAAGTTATGTCAAAAACAGCTCCTGATGAAGGCATGTTATCAGATACGTTGAAACTGTTGAACGTACCCGTCATGTAGTAGTAACGTCCTGATTTGTCTTGGATGGTATATCCTCCGCTGACCTCTGTTATTGTAAACTCGTTGTCTTCAGATGTTTCAAGCGTGTTGTTGTTTACGGTTACGTCTTCAACTTGCAGGTAACCGTATGTTGAAGAACTTGACAGAGCTTGGGCTACCACGTAAGTATTGCCGCTTGACGGTGTGGCGATAACAAATTTCGAACCGCTGGTAATGCTTGTTGTTAAAGCGTAAGTCCCAGTTGTAACAACGGGTTCTTCAGGTTGTTCGTCTGTAAGTCCACCGTCATTGGTCGTCAATGAGAAGTCGTCGACAAGTACATCCTTACCCGGCGACTTAGCGTTCATTACCACAAGGTTCACCGTTGTTGTAGCGTCCAATGTGAAAGTATTGGTAACTTCTGTCCATTCAGTGTCACTAAGGTCAGTATATCCATTAGTTTTATATTGGTAATCTCCCACTTTGCCGTTAACAACAGGAACATAGCCGATATTTACCGTACCTTCATTTTCAACAGCTTTGGCATAGAATGACATCTGGTAAGTACCTGCTTTAAGGGTTATTTCTTTGTAGGCAAGGCGCTTGTTTGATGAAGTAGAACCAGTTACCAATACTGAATAATTGCCACCGTGGGCATCAGTGCTTTGTTTCAGGGTAGCACTTGATGCTGTTGTGGTTGATTTCCAGTTGTCGGGCTGTGATGTACTTGACCATGTTTCAAAGTCTCCGTTTTCAAGAAGGTTCTCGCCTGTAATCGGTACGTCAGGCTCGTCGCCGCCTTCTTCAACCTCGCCTTCCTGTATCAATATGCTCTTAACTTCCCATGTTGATGAGTATGTTTCAGTGCAGGTGTGACGGAAAGCTACTACGACTTTTCCTCCGAGATAGTCGGCCGGGATGTTCATGTTCTTCTCTGTAAATACAAATTCCGTACCGTTCAAGTCGTCAGTATTGTATGTTAGCTGTTCCCATGTAGCGGTGTTTACGTTGCCCGTATAGTTCTTGCTTATCAGTATTGAGTTGTTTTCGTTGATGTCGCCGCGCTCATGACGCATTGCCATGTTTACTGATATGTATGCCTTCTGGGCTTCCGTAAGGTCGATTTCAGGGCTTACCAGCCATGTCACTCCGGCTTGGTTCTCTTTCTGTCCGTCGCCGTTGAAGTCTTGGTAGCCCGTGCACATAGCACTCTTGAAGTCGTTATACCACTCGAGCGTGCCGCTCTCTGATACTGACGTAAAGCCGCCCAATGAACTTGTGAAGTCCTGATCTATATACACGCCTTCGGGCAAATCCTGTCCGCCTTGCCCGCCTTCGGGAATACCGTAAGGTGCAGGAACATCCTCGCAACTCGTGAATGTGAACGCCGTCATGGCGAGGGCGAGCACTGAATATAATATCTTTTTCATAATAAATCGTTTCTATTGTTGTGTTAAACTGTTGTTGTTATTCCGATAGTTTGATGTCGTTGGCATCACGCATCACCAACTGCCAGTATGAGCCGTAGCGTGTCAGCACGCCCGTTATGTCGACTGGCTCTTGCGGCATTACCGTCCCCGCGAAGTCGGCATACGTGCTCGTGCGCAGCACGAAGTTGGAGTTGCCGTTTATGTCGCGACTCACGCCGTTGCCGAGCATGTCTTCCTCTGGCGCGAAAGTCTTGGTGCCGTCGGCCTCGGTCAGCCTTACGCCCTTTACGGAGATAAGCTGGCCGACATGTTCCATCAGGTAGTCGGTGTCTTTCAGCCTGTCGGTGTCAAGTTCTACGGGTACAACCGTTGACGCGTCGGCCTTTCCTATTAGTTTGAAATGGTGCTGCCACAAGGTGCGGTTCATGCGGCTTGGCGACGTGCGCCCGTTGTTGTCTGTGTACGGTGTGCCTATTTGCGGCTGGTAGTTGTACGTGCCTATGTAGAGGTCTTTCAGGCTTACGAGTATCTCTTGGCCTACAGGCAGGTAGCCCCAAAGTCCGCCCTGGGCTATGGCTATTATCAGTCCGCCCGTTCCGTCGTCAACAGATATGTAGTTGTACACGTTTCCGCCGATGTCGTTTCCTGTCACGCGTACTTTCAACTGTATGTCATCCTTGATGCGTGTTGTATCGTTCGACGCTTTCAAACCATTGGCGTACATCTGCTTCAGGTTGGCTATCGTTACGACGTTGGTCTCCTTCAGGTCGTTGTTTCCGTACGGAGGAAGGTCGCCTGTGGGGTTGTCCCAATCGCCGTCCATGCACGACGAAGCCGCCATACTGACGACAAGAGCCGCCATTACGAGTCTGATATATTTTAATGTCTTCATCTTCTTTCGTGTTTAGAATCTGTAAGTGATGTTCAGCATACCGTTGGTGCCGTAGGCGTAGAACTTCATCGGGTTCTTCGAGAACCTGTAAGCGCGCGGGTTGCCGCTGCTGGTGTAGTCGCTTCGGCTCTGCTCGTATCCGCCGGTGCACAGGTTTTGGTTGTTCAGTATGTTTGTAACCATGAGGTTGATTGAGAGCATACCGCGCTTCAAGTATATGCTGCGGCCGATTGATCCGTCGAGCATGAAGCCTCCGTGGCCCTTTGCCTGCTCGATGGCCGAGGGCAACACGTTGCCGTCGTTGTCGTAAACAGGTTCTGCGCTGGCGGTGTTTTCCCTATACACGGCGTCCCTTGCGTCAAGCGTTGCGCCGTAGCGGTAGCTCGGCGAGTAAGACAGGTAGATGCGGTCGTAGTAGTTACAGCTAAGGTCAATGTACCAACCGCCGCTGTGGTAGCTTACGCCGAGGCTGGCTGCGGTAAGCGGCGTACCGGAGTCGCGCATACCTTTGTTGTACACGATGTCGTCGATGTATTCGGCGCTGGTAGAGTTCATGTAGCGCACGTTGGAGTTGTTGATTATCTTCGCGTCGCTTATCTGGCCGATAAGGTTGATGTCCAACGCGCTCGTTACCTTGAAGCGGAGGCCTGCCTCCAAGCCGTAATACTCTTTCTTTATGCCCGTGAGCGAAACGTATGAGAACGAGTTGATGTCGTCGAAGTAGTAGTTCTGCCAGTCGGTCACGTTGGTCAGGTAGCTGTAGTAGGCGTTGATGTTGGCGTGCAGCCATGATGTCTGCAACTGATAGCCAAGCTCCGCGCTGAATACGTGCTCGTTCTTGAGGTTGGTCACGAAGTCGTTGTTTATCTCAGGCGAGGCGAATGCCGTGCGAGCCTGCGGCGCGCGGTGCTCGTAGCCCATGCCGAAGGTGAGCGTGTTGCCGCGTCCGAGGTTGAAATTGGAGCCGAACTTGACACCGCCGTCAATGAATTCGGCCGTCCTGCTCTTGCCGTAAGAATTGTTGGCGGCAAGTCCGTTGCGCATCTTTCCGTCGCGTTGCATCGAGGTGTAGCCAAGTTTCGCGGCTATTGTGTAGTGCACAACGCCGAAGTTCTCGCTGTAGCTTGACCACAGGCGGGCGTTGTTTACGAGCAGGTTGTAGTCGTAGCCGAACTTGTCGCCCTCGCGTACAATGCCGTTGCGGTTGTTAAGGTCGTACTGTATTTCGTCTGAATTGCGGTCATACGTGCCCAGCGCGTATGTGTTTATATTATGATAGGTGGTGGCTCCGAGCAGGTCTTCCATCGTTTGGTAGTGCATGCCCTTGTTGGTGGCGGCCACGATTCCAAGGTTCCACTGCTTGTCCTTGCCCAGTTGCTTGTTTAGCGTGGAGGCGAGGGTCAGCGTCAGGGCATCGTTGTGCTTTGCCTGAATGTAGTACATAGCGTCCTGTCCTTGTTCGGAAACCTTTTGGTTAGAGTAGTACAGGCGGTCCCAGTTTATCTGGCGGTTGGCTTTTGCTCCGCTCCAGTAGTTGTATGCGCGGTGCCAGTCTTCAAGAGCGGCGGCCGTGCGGTAGCTGGGGTTGTCGCCCCATACGTCGTAGAAGCTGCTAGGCATGTTCTTCCAATAGTTGGGGTGGGGGTTGTCGGAGTTGTTGTAGTTGAGCTTCGTGCTCTCGTACATCGTGTACTTACCCATGAGCGAAGTGGTAAGTTTGGTGTTGTCGTCTATGTTCCAGTCCCATGTAAGGAGGGCTGTCGGCGAGAAGTCGTGCACTATGCGCGAGTTGCGTTTCTTGCCGTTCTGGTATCCCCAGTAAGGGTTGTAATAGCGGTCGTTGGCCATCCAGTACATCTCGTCGGTGCCGGCGCCTTGCGAGGCGCGCTCGGTTGGGTTGCCCCATGTTACGAGCGAAAGCGAGTGTGCGCCGTCGCCGAACACTTTCTGTATGCCGAGGAAGTATGAAAGAGAGTTGTAGAAAGTCCCCTCTACGTATCCCTCGTTGGCCCAGCGGTATGTGACGTTGCCCGAGAAGGCCCATCCCTTGTCGCTAAGGCCGGTATTGAAAGTGTACATGCCGCGCAACATGTAGCTGCGGTTTGCGCCGCTCAGTGTTATCCTGTGGCCTGAGGGCATGGCCGCCGGGCGGAAGTTGTAGTTGTTGGAACCGCCCATGGCCGACACGGAGAAGTTGTTGCTCTCGAAGGGCAGGGCCGACTCCATGTTGCGAGTCTGCTGGTTGAGGCCGCCAACCCACGAGTAACGGAACTGCCCCGACTCCATGTCGTATATCGGAGTGCCGTTGATGTAGATGTCGTTGTAACGTTGGTCGAATGCACGGTAACGGAAGCGCATCGGCGAAAAGAGGTATCCCACCTCACTTGCGTAGATGTTCGAGTTGGAGTTGATTATCGACACGTTGGATGACATGTCGTCGTCTTCTCCTAACTGAGCCTCCGTGAATGTGAATGCCGTCTCGCTCATGGCGGCACCCTTCAGCCCTATGGAGTCGCTTTGGGCGAACGCCAAAGGCGCGTAGCATAAGGCTATCACTGCGATTTTCAGCTTGTTCTGCATAAATAATGTGTTTTGTTAATACTCGTTGCAAAGTTAAAATAAAAAGAAATAACTTCAAAATGAAAGTTGAAATTTATGTTGCGTGTCGTCCGTTTTTTAACGTTGGCGTAACATCGTGAGCTTTTGCGCCGTTTCACGGATTGCCGTTATGGTTGTTAAGGCCGGTGTGAACGAGTGTTTTTTGACCGTGCAGACAGTCGGTTCAGGCCATGGTGAAGAGCCATGTCGGCGGTTCTTTTTATGGCTTTTGCAACTGGTTGATAATCAGGATGTTGCGTGTGCCTTTACAAAAGGCCGTGTTTTAGCGTGTAAAAGACGGCCTTTCGGACGGTAAAAGGTGGCCTTTTGCAACGCCGTTTGCCATGTATTGGAAAACGTGCGGACGTAAGTCAATGCATGACAGGCTTCACGGAAACGAAAATTAAAAACTCATTTCATTCGTTTTCTTTTGCGTTTCACTCGATTTGCACTATCTTTGCCGTCAAAATATGATTATCATGAAGAAACTGTCTTTGTTTTTCATTCTGTCGCTTTTACTCGTGACAGTAGGCGCCGGGGCGCAAAAAAAGTATTCTGTTTACGCCGTAGGCTTTTATAATCAGGAAAACTTGTTTGACACTTGCCATGACGCAGGCAAAAACGACAGCGAGTTCCTGCCTAACGGTTCTTACCGTTGGAACGGGCTGAAATACTCGCATAAGCTGCGCAACATGGCGCGCGCACTTGCCGACATGGGCACCGACGTGTTGCCCGGAGTGGGCTGTGCGGTGATAGGAGTGTCTGAGGTGGAGAACGCCAAGGTGCTCGACGACCTTACGGCGCAAGAGCCGTTGCGTGCGCGTGGATATAAATATGTACACATCGAGGGCATAGACGCCCGCGGCATCGACTGTGCCATGCTTTACAATCCGTCGCTGTTTACGGTCAAGGACAGCAAGCTGTTGCCTTACGTGCCTGCCGCTTCAATGAAGCCTGACTATAAGACGCGCGGCTTCCTCACTGTCAGCGGCGAGTTGGCGGGCGAGCCTGTCACGGTAATCGTGTGCCACTGGCCGAGCCGCTTTGCCGGTTCGCCTTACCGCGAGCATGCCGCCGCGCAGGTGAAAGCTATCAAGGACTCTATTCTCAACGCCAACCCTGCAACTAAAGTGATGGTGATGGGCGACCTTAACGACGACCCGACGAACAAGAGTGTAAAAGACGTGCTGGGCGCGGAGGGCAATGTCAAGGACGTGAAGGCAGGCAAGATGTACAATCCGTGGTATAACCTGCTCGTGAAGCAAGGCACTGGCACCCTGTCATATAACGGCTCGTGGAATCTTTTTGACCAAATAATATTGACGCCCAACATGGTGAACGCCGACGGCAGGAAAGATTTCTCGACACTTAAATACTGGAAAAACCAGATATTCCGCCGTGAATATCTTATGAACAACGAGGGTCGTTACAAGGGTACTCCGAAGCGAACCCACTCAAGCGGAATATGGCTTGACGGATACAGCGACCACTTGCCGGTGGTAATCTATCTTGTGAAGGAACAGAAATGAACGGCATAGAGCAACATCCGCTGCGCCCCTTCCTTCCCGAAGGGGCGCGCTTGCTGATGCTGGGCAGTTTCCCTCCGGCTCGCCGCCGTTGGTGCATGGACTTCTTTTATCCTAATTTCATCAATGACATGTGGCGCATTTTCGGCATCGTATTTTTCGGTGACAAGTTGCATTTCGTCGATACCGGGGCCGCTAGTTTTCGCCGGGGCGATATAGAGAGATTTCTTACAGAGAAGGGAATCGCTTTGTATGACACGGCCTGCGAGGTACGCAGAACCAAGAATACGGCATCAGACAAAGACTTAGAGATAGTGACCGAGACCGATCTTGACGCTTTGTTGCGCAGCATTCCGCAGTGTCGTGCCGTAGTGACCACGGGGCAGAAGGCCACCGACGTATTTACGTCGCACTACGGAATAAAGCCTCCGAAAGTAGGGCAGAGTGCGGAGTTCACGCTTGACGGCCGCGAAATGAGACTTTACCGTATGCCGAGCAGCTCGCGGGCGTATCCCATGAAAGTGGAGCGTAAGGCCGAATACTATGGAAAAATGTTTATCGATGAAGGACTGAAAAACCTGTAAATATGACGATAATAGGAATAGCCGGCGGTACGGGTTCTGGCAAAACCACCGTCGTAAGGAAAATAGCCGAGGCGCTGCCGCCGCATCATGTCGTGGTGGTGCCGCAAGACTCATATTATAACGACACGTCAAGCATGACCGAAGAGGAGCGCCACGCCATCAACTTCGACCATCCAGACGCATTCGATTGGAAACTTCTTATAAAGCAAGTGTCCGACCTTCGCAACGGCAAGGCCGTGGAACAGCCAACGTATTCATACCTGCTTTGCAACCGACTTAAGGAGACCCTGCACATAGAACCTCGCCCGGTAATCATTATCGAAGGTATAATGACTCTCTTGAACAAGAAGCTGCGCGACATGATGGACCTGAAGATTTTTGTCGATACAGACTCTGACGAGCGTCTGATACGCAACATCCAGCGTGACGTGTTGGAGCGGGGCAGGACGGTGGACATGGTCATCGACCGCTATCTTAAGGTGCTCAAGCCGATGCACGAACAGTTTATCGAGCCTACGAAAAAGTATGCCGACCTCATAATTCCACAGGGAGGCGAGAACCGCACGGGCATCGGCATACTCTGCAAATACATTGAGAGCATCGTAAAGTAAAACGAATTGAATTAAGAATTAAAAGTTAAGAATTAAGAAAAATACCATTGTTGATGAGCGCCAAAGCATATTTTCTTAATTCTTAACTTTTAATTCTTAACTCATTCTTGGTTTCCTTGTATATCTTTACCGCGTTAATACACTCTGTCACGCCGTAAAACAGCAGGCACCAGCCTATTATAAGGAGGGGCAGGGCGGCTGTTTCCATTGGTTTTATCAATACGAACAAGCCGACAATCAGTATCACCGACGGGCAAATCCAGAACCATACGGGAACGTGGAACATCCGCCTTGCCCCGATTAAGGCCATGAACTGGTTGACGGCTCCGAGTATGATAAGCGCTCCGAGGACGTACATCAGCGATGTGACGAACGCTCCCGGCATGACTGCAAGTATCAGTCCTAAAAGTATGCTGCCTATTCCCACTATCGGGAACGGTGGCCGCGCGGAAGCTATAAGCCGTCCTTGGGCGTCGTAAACCTCGGCGCCTGCGGCGTTGCGCCTCATGTTAAGGTATGTAGCGCACGATATTACGCCAGACAAGAGAAACATTACTCCAATGGCTATGGTAATCCATTTCACTGTAGCGTCGGGGTTGTTGATTAGCAATATGCCTGTGATGATTGCGCATACGGCACGGAAAACGGAGCTTCTGAGTATCTTCATGTCGTGTAGAATAATTGATTTGACTTAACAAAAGTAAGAAAAATATAATCATAAAGCAAGTTTTTTGCTACTTTTGCAGCGGTTGTAGGTGATACTTTAAATCCTTTAACTTCTTTTGTTACATCAACTACTGAATATATGACCACACTTTATCTTGTAAGGCACGGCGAGACAGTGGATAACGCCAACCGGATAATGCAGGGACAGACGCAGGGCGAGCTTAACGACGCGGGGTGTGGGCAGGCGCATGAACTGGCCCTGAAAATGGCAGGCGAGCATATCGACGCCTTCGTGTCGAGCGACCTGCGGCGCGCCGTTGACACATGTAGGATAATAGCGAAACCCCACGGCGGCGAGGTGGTAACGACACCCTTGCTGCGTGAAAGGGACTGGGGCGGCTTCACGGGCAGGTATATTCCCGACTTGAAAGACGAGCCGTGGCCTGACGACATTGAGACTGTTGCGGCCATGAAGGAGCGCGCCGCAATGTTTATTGATTATATACGCAGTCGTTATCCGTCGCAAGTAGTGCTTGCCGTGGGGCACGGCATCATCAACAAGGCTGTGCAGTCGGTTTATTACGGCAAGGAGATGAAAGACATACCGCCTATGCGCAACGCCGAGGTGCGCGTGCTGGAGCTTTGACGGAAGCATGTTTTTAATGTATATGTTGTTTTGAATCAAGAAGCGGACGCACCTCGGTGGATGCGCCCGCTTCTTTTCATAGACAATCAATATATATGGTATTATGGCTCATTATGGGCTTACCTCTGCCTTGCGTTTCCGCCTCTGTGGTTTCCGCCTCCGCCTCTTGCCGGTGTGCTGCGGCTGCTTCTGCCGCGGCTTGCGCTGCCTACTGACCGTTTAACGGTGTTGTTCCTGTTAATGGCGGTTCGCTGGGTGCTGCGTTTGGGTGTGAACGTGTTGCTTGGCTTGCGCTGTACGCTGCCGCCAATCGAGCGCCGGCTGACGTTGGAGTTGGCGCTTTTCAGAGAGTTGTTCTTAGTGCGGACCGTGGCTCGCGTGCTGCTTTCACGGTGCTTGCGTAAATTGCCGCGGTTGCCTCTGAAGTTGGATTGCGGCCTGTTCTTGTCGTAACGGTGGCCTTGCGGCTTGTTTCCTACACCGGTATTCGGCCTGTTTCCGTGGTTGCCTTTAAAATGTCTGCCGCCTCCGTTGCCTTTGTGGTGGAAGTCGCCACGGTCGAACCGGTCTCGCAGTCCGTGTCCTCTTACGCCTGAACCGTGGTGGAACGTGCGCCCTTTGTACCAGCTGCGTCCGCCGTTGTGCCGCC